>JAKAHF010000355.1 GCA_021815245.1 Actinomycetes bacterium | reverse complement strand
ATCCTCGACATCTCTCGCATCGCTTCCGGCCGCGAGGAGTTGGAGCTGTCGACCTTCTCGGTGCACGACCTTGCGAGCGAGATCGTGGCAATGCTCTCTCCCCTGGCCCATGACAAGAACCTCACGCTGGCCAACGAGGTGGGAGAGGATCTACCCGGCGTACGCAGCGATCGCGGGAAGCTACGGCACGTTCTGTTGAACCTGATCGGCAACGCGGTCAAGTTCACCGACACCGGTTCGGTAAGCGTTTCGGCCGCGATCGCCGACGAGATGCTCGACATCACCGTGCGCGACACGGGCATCGGCATCTCGGCAAAGGACCTTCCCCACATCTTCGAAGAGTTCCACCAGGGCGATGTGAGTCCGTCGCGCAGACATGGCGGCACGGGCCTTGGGCTTGCCATCGCCAAGAGATACGCGGAGGTGCTGCGGGGCGCCATAGCGGTCGAGAGCGTCCCCGGCCAGGGCTCGACCTTCACCCTCAGCCTTCCCATCGACGCCTTCGCCTACGATGACGACCAGGGCGAGTACGAACCAACACCCTCCCCCACCCGGGCGAACGACGATGCCGGCGTGGTGCCGAGGCGCGGGCAGAAGATCCTATTGGTGGAGGATTCCGACGCCGTGGTGATCCAGATGACTGAGATCCTCACTGAGGAGGGTTATGAGATTCGCACCGCCAGAAACGGCATCGAGGCGCTTGCCAGCATCGAGGAGAGCATGCCCGACGCGGTTATCCTCGATCTCATGATGCCCGAGATGGACGGATTCGAGGCGCTCGAGGCCATCCGCGCCAGGAAGGAGACCTCGACGCTCCCTGTTCTCATCCTTACGGCGCGTCAGGTGACTCGTGAGGAGTTCGGCGTTCTGAAGCAGAACCACGTGCACCAGCTGATCAGAAAGGGCGATGTCGGTCGAAAGGAGTTGCTCGCGGCGATCGCCAGCTTGACGACAACACAGGCCCGTCCCCGAACGGTCACGAGCCACACCGGCACCCGCAGGCCGATGACCAACCTTCCGGTTGTGCTCGTAGTCGAAGACAACCCCGACAACATGCTGACCATGAGGGCGCTGCTGGCGGAGCGCTGCACAATGATCGAGGCGACCGAGGGACGCGAGGGACTGCAAAAAGCCCTGCGTTTGAAGCCCGATCTCGTCTTCATGGACCTGGCGCTTCCCGATTGCGACGGCTTTGAAGTACTGGCCGGCATCCGTGACGACGAGACCCTGCGCGACGTGCCGGTGGTCGCCGTCACCGCCAGCGCCATGAAAGGCGACCGTGAGCAGATCCTTGCCCGGGGTTTCGATGCCTATCTGTCGAAACCGATCGACAAGTCGCTTCTCGACGAGACGTTGAGCGACATGCTCCGGGGTGGAAGGGGCAAACGATGAAGGTACTGGCGATCGACGATAACCGCGATAACCTCACGGCTCTTCGCGCCGTCGTGCGCGAGGCCCTGCCCGAAGCCACGATCCTCACAACGACCGAAGGTATGGAGGGCATAGAGTTGGCCCGTGTCGAGGATCCAGATGTCATCCTCCTCGACATCGTGATGCCCGGCATCGACGGGTTCGAGGTCTGTCACCGCCTCAAGGCCGACGAACTGCTCAAGGACACGCCGGTCGTCTTCTTGACCGCGCTCAAGTCCGACGCCACCAGCCGCATCAACGCCCTCGAGGCCGGCGCCGAGGGCTTTCTCAGCAAACCTCTCGACCCGGTGGAACTCACCGCTCAGATCAGGGCCATGGTCAAGGTCAGAGAAGCCGCCAAGGCGCACCGGCTCGAGAAGGAGCAACTCGAAGCTCTCGTATCCGAGCGCACCCACGAACTCGAACATCACCTCGGTGAGGTCGGCCGCCTCGCCGACGAGTGGCAAACGACCTTCGATTCGGTCAAAGACGTCATCTGGATCCTCGACACGAATCAACGCGTCGTGCGCTCCAACCTGGCGACGGAGGCCATGTTCGGGCGCACGATGGCAGCGATAGTCGGCAGCCACTGCTGGGAAGTGTTTCACGGCAGCGAGGAGTGCGCGCAAGAATGCCCCGTTGTTCGCATGCGCCGGACCATACGGCGAGAGAGTGCCGAGGTGCAGGCGGGCGAACGCTGGACAGAGGTCAACGTGCATCCGATCACCGACACACGGGGGAAGCTCGTCGGAGCGGTGCACATCATCTCCGACATCACCGAGCGCAAACGCGCCCAGGCGCGCACCCGGCAGGCCCTCGATCTCGCCGTTCGCCGTAGAAGCGAACTCGAAGGTCTCCTTGACGCCTCCAAGGCTGTTCACGAGCTCACCGGCTTTGGCGATGCCGCGGGAATCATAGTGGCGACCGCCAAACGACTCCTCTCTGCCGGGTGCTCGTTCATGCTCCTCGGCACCGATACCGACGCGACAACCCCCGCCCGGGTGGCCTGGGACGGCGAAACCGAGCCTTGGGCTGATGGGCCGGGGTCCCCGCTGGCGGCCGCCGTCGAACTATCGAGCCAGGCTTTCGCAGGTGGCAAGCCCGTCTTCGACAACAACGTCGAACAGGATCCCTCTGCCGGTAGCGAGCCCGAAGGCGGCTCCTGCAGGGCCAAGAACGTGCTCGTCGCTCCCTTGATGTTGGACGGCGAACCCGCGGGACTGCTGGGATTGTGCGACAAGCCCGGCGGATTCGCCGAAAGCGACCTCGAGCTGACGGGCGCGCTCGCCGACATGGCCGCCCTTTCGCTGAAGAATTCCCGCGAGATGAGCCTGCGCAAGAGGGCCGAGGAGTCGCTCAAGCTCAGCGAGCGCAGGTATCGTGAGCTCTTCCAGAACCCGTTCACCGGTATCGCGGTGTACGAAGCAGTCGACGATGGCCGCGATTTCCTCATCAAGGAGTTCAGCGAAGCCGCTGAGAGGATGACCAATCGCACGAGAGCAGAGGTCTTGGGCGAACGGGTGACCGATGTGTTCCCGGGCGTTGGTGCTATGGGACTCCTTGATGCACTTCGGCGTGTATACCAGACCGGCGAAGCGAAGCATTCTCCGCCGGCTCTCTACGAGTCTCCCGACAGCTGGAGCCGTTGGTACGAGAACCACGTCCACCGTCTCCCCTCCGGCGAGGTGGTCGCGCTCTTCGAGGATGTCACCATACAGCAGGCCGCCGAAACCGAGCTCCGCGAAAGCCGCGAGCGCTATGCGCTTCTCTTCGACACCAGCAACGACGCGATATTCGTCCACACGATGGATGACAACGCTCCCGGCCGGTTCATCGAGGTGAACGAGGTAGCCTGCGCCCGTCTCGAATACACGCGTGAAGAATTGTTGCAAAGGTCGCCAAGCGATATCGACCTCGCCGACACTGGGCCGGCCCGGCAGGCGGCCATGGACAAGCTGGCCGCCCAAGGACACGCCGTGTTCGAGGTCGTGCAGGTGTCGAAGACGGGCACGCTGCTACCGGTCGAGATCTCGAGCAGGCTCTTCTCGTACAAGGGAGAGACCTACGCCCTGTCCATCGCCCGCGACATCACCGAACGCAAGTCGGCTGAAAGCGCAAGAGACGCGCTCCAGACCCAACTCGTTCAGTCTCAGAAGATGGAGTCTGTCGGCCGTCTCGCCGGAGGCGTGGCTCACGATTTCAACAACATGCTGAGCATCATCCTCGGATATGGGGAGAGCATCTTCGAGAGTCTCCACGCCGGTGACCCGATGAGAGAGCAGGTCAAACAGATCTTGGAAGCCGCCAACCGCTCGGCGGGTCTCACCCGCCAACTGCTCGCATTCAGTCGCAAGCAGACGCTGCAGCCGGAGGTGCTCGATCTCAACGAGGTCGTTCAAGAGCTCGAGAAGATGCTGCGCCGTTTGATCGGCGAAGACATCGACCTGCGCCTTTCTCTGTCGAACGAGGTGGGCAGGATCCTCGTCGACCCGGGACAGATGGAGCAGGTGATCATGAACCTGGTGGTCAACGCCCGCGACGCGATGCCCAGAGGCGGCAAACTGCT
>JAKAHF010000354.1 GCA_021815245.1 Actinomycetes bacterium | reverse complement strand
AGATCCTATTCATGGCGTACGGCATGTTCTACACGATCGGCGCGTACTTCACATGGTTGTGCATCGACAAGGCCGGCGTCCCATATGCGGTCTCGGCCATCATAGGGGCGCTGGTCTCGGCGCTGGTCGGAACGTTGAGCTACGTGCTCATCTTCCGCCGCCTGCAGCAGAGCAAGGGGGCCTTCCTCGCCACCCTGATCGGGTCGCTCGGCCTCATGCTCGTGCTGAACCAGGCGGTGCTTCTCGGGTTCGGCACCGTGCCACGAAGCATCGAGCAGGTGTTCAAGGGGTCCTGGAGAGTCGGCGGGGTGAACGTCACGCCGTCGAAGCTCCTGGTCATCGTGTGCGGCATCGCCATTACCACAGTCCTGTTTCTCATCGTCATGAAGACGAAGATGGGCCGGTCGATGCGCACCGCCTCATTTCAGCCTGAGATAGCCTCCCTGCACGGCATCAGCGCCAACCGCGTATATATGTTGACTCTCGCCCTCGCGACCGGCACGGCCGGACTCGCCGGGGCCCTTCTCGCCCCGAACTACGGCATCTCGGCCGACATGGGCAACAACGTCATCTGGACGGTGCTCCTCATGATGATGGTGGGCGGCATGGACAGCCTGTTCGGCGCGGTGGCCGGCGGGCTCGTCATCGGGGAGATGATGAGCTTCGGCCTCTACTATCTGGGTGGCATAACCCAGGTCATCATCTTCGCCGTGATCGGAATCATCCTATACCTCAAGCCTGCCGGGCTCCTCGGCAAGGGCGTCGACATAGGGATCTGACAGTGAAAACCATCCGCTCTCCAAGATTCCTGTTTTCGCTGGCCGTGATCGTCATCGGCCTGCTGATCCCGGTATGGGTGACCTCGCCCTACTACCTCGGCATCCTCATCGACATCATGGTCAACTCGATGCTCGCCATCGCCTTCGTCATGATGTTCCGCACCGGCCTCTGCAACCTGGGCCTCACGGCCTTCTGGGGCATCGGCGCGTATCTGACCGCCATCATGACGGTCAAGTGGGGCGTCTCCTTCTGGGTCTGCCTGCCCGCCGCCGCTGCCGTGTGCGCTCTGGTCGGCTGGGGTCTCGGATACATCATGATCGGCCGGGGCAGGGGCGGATTCAACTTCGTCATCTTGTCGTCGGTCGTCGGCATGATCTTCCCGGTGATCATCGGCAGCATCAGTTGGGTCGGCGGCTACGCCGGCATGTCAGGCATTCCGGCGCCCAGCAGCATTCCGCTGCCCGGGGGGAGTTCGATCGTCTTCGCGGGCCCCCGCCAGTACTACTACCTGGCCGCCGTGATCTTCATCGTGATCGTGCTTGTATGCGGCGCGTTCTACCGATCGTGGACCGGCCGGGCCTGGAATTCCATCGCCATCAATCCCCGCCTCGCGGAGTCGCTTGGCATCGACGTCTTCGGCTATCGCATGGTCTCCATCGTGGTCGGCTCGGCCTTCGCGGGCCTCGTCGGCGCGTTCCTCGCGAGCTACACGACCTTCGTGTCGCCGACACAGTACGGCATGTGGAAGAACGTCTACATCCAGGCCTACGCGGTTCTCGGCGGCATGGGCTATCCGGTACTCGGTCCCTTGCTCGGCGCCGCGGTCATGACCATCGTGCCGCAGGCCGTACAGTTCTCCAATCTGGTCGCGCCGCTCTTCGTAGGCGTCGTTCTCATCATCCTGATCCTGTTCTTCCCTGATGGTCTGCTGGGCATCATCACGCGCACCAACCGCATCACCAAGATTCTCAGCCGGGTTTGGAGACGCACGGGTGTCCGCGACGGCACGCCCGAAGAGGAACTACCCGTACCCGTGTTCGCAGAGCCAGACGCCGGAGCCCGAGGTGAAGTAGATGCTTGAACTAGTTGACGTGACGAAGCGCTTTGGCGGTCTTGTCGCGCTCGACAAGCTCGCATTCGAAGTGCGTGAGGGTGAGATCCTGGGGCTCATCGGTCCAAACGGCGCCGGCAAGACGACGTGCATCAACGCGATCTGTGCCTTCTATCCGGCCACGAGCGGTCGCATAGTCTGGCGGGGGCAGGACATCACGCGGCGCAAGTCGCACGAGATCGCCAAGTTGGGCATCGGCAGGACCTTCCAGTCGTCGGTGCTCTTCATGGAGATGTCGGTGCTCGACAACGTCTATATGGCCATGCACATGGCCTACAGCACGCCGCGCTGGCAGCGTCTGCTCCGGCTACCCCCGGGCCGCAACGAAGAACTGAAACTGGGCGCTCACGCGGCCGATATCCTCGATCGCATGGGTCTGGGCAGACTCAAACACGAGCTGACCGGCAATCTGCCTCACGGGCAGCAGCGATGCCTGGGCATCTGCCTGGCTCTGGCGACCAATCCATCGCTCCTGCTCCTCGACGAGCCTCTGACCGGCATGAACGCCAACGAGATCGCCGACATGATGGAGCTCATCCGCACCATCCGCGATGGGGGCACGACGATCCTCATCGTAGAACACAACATGGGCGCAGTCATGAGTCTGTGCGACCGCATCGTGGTCATGGACCACGGCACCAAGATCGCCGAGGGCCTGCCCGCTGAGATCCAGAAGAATCCGCTGGTGATAGAAGCCTACCTTGGCGCAGAAGAGATCTGCGAGACTGAGGGTGGTTCCGATGCTTCTTGAGATAGAGAACCTGTGCGCGCACTACGCCAAGGCCAAGGCCCTGGACGACGTCAACGTCGTCATCGAAGAGGGCGAGGTCGTTACGGTCGTCGGTGCCAATGGCGCCGGTAAGACAACCCTTCTGCGCGCGGTCTCGGGGCTGAAGAAACCCAGCGCCGGCCAGATCCGCTTCAACGGCAAGCGCATCGATCAACTGCCCGCGCACAGGGTCACCAAGCTCGGCATCATCCAGGTGCCGGCGAACCGCATGATCGTGGCGACCATGTCGGTGCTCGACAACCTGAAGCTCGGCGCACACCTGCGCAACGACCGCGCCGGGGTGGCCAGTGACCTACGCGAGATGTACGAGCACTTCCCCATTCTCGAGGAGCGCAAGAATCAGCTCGGCGGACAACTGAGCGGCGGGCAGCAGCAGATGCTGGCGCTGGCTCGAGCGCTCATGTCGCGACCCAAGCTCGTCCTCATGGACGAACCCAGCACGGGTCTGGCGCCGCTCATGGTGGCCGAAGTCGGGCGGCAGATCGCCGATGTCAGCCAGAGGCTCAGCATCAGCATCCTCCTCGTCGAGCAGAACGCCCGCATGGCTCTCAAGTTGGCCGACAGGGCCTATATTCTCGAGCTGGGCAAGGTAGTGCTCGAGGGCAAGGCCTCGGAACTGGCCTGCGACGAGCGCGTGCAGCGGAGCTACCTGGGCGGATTGTAGATGCTCGTAGTCGCTGAGAAGATCAACGGCACCCTACCGCCCATCGCCAAAGCGGTCGAGGCGCGCGACGCGGCCTTCATACAAGACCTCGCTCGGCGCCAGACTGAGGCGGGCGCCGACTTCATCGACGTCAACGCCGGCACGAGCCCCGAACGCGAGCCCGACGACCTCGTGTGGCTGGTACAGACCGTCCAGCCCCACGTCGAAGTGCCCCTGGCCCTCGACAGCGCCGAGCCCGCGTCACTTCTCGCCGCCCTCGAGGCCACCTCCACCCCCCCGCTCATCAACTCCATCAGCGGCAAGACCCATTCGCTGAACGACGTGCTGCCGCTCGTTGCCGGGCGCTGCTGGGGCGTCGTGGCGCTGCTTCTCGACGATGACGGCATACCAAGCACGGTGGAGCAGCGCCTCGCGATCGCACGCAATGTCATCGCCCGCACCCGCGATGCCGGGCTCGCCGACGAACGCGTATTCGTCGACCCGCTCGCCATGTCGGTCTCGACCCGGCAGGACGGCGCCTTGGTGGCCCTCGAAACGATGAAACAGCTCCGGGAGGAATTCCCCGCGGTGAAGTTCGGCCTCGGGCGGAGCAACATCTTCTTCGGTCTGCCGGCCCGCAAGCTGATCAACGG
>JAKAHF010000353.1 GCA_021815245.1 Actinomycetes bacterium | reverse complement strand
TTCGAGCGTACGGTCGCGGGTCGAGCTCGGCAACAGCGAGTATTCGGCCGTCAGCCAGCCCGCTCCGCTCCCGCGCCGCCACATCGGCACGCCATTGGTGATCTGAGCCGTGCACAGAACCCGTGTGCCGCCCAACTCCATGAAGACCGACCCATCAGCCGTGCTCACGAAGTCAGGCGTTATCTTGAGGGGTCTCATGTCTCCGGGTGCACGGGTCCCCGGTCTCGTGTTCTTGTTCACAGCCGGCCGACCTCCCGAATTGGCAGTTGCAGAAAGCGGGCGCCGACTTCCCTGAACTCTTCGGGGTCTCCGCTCGCATAGAAATCATAGGCACCCTCGCGGCCCGACTCGTTGCCGATGCCTTTGCGCGTGAGGATCTCGCCTACCTCGCGGGCCGTCTCTTCGGCCGAGTTGATGAGCGATACGTGGGGACCGAGCAACCGTCGCAACATCGGGCTGATGAGCGGATAGTGCGTGCACCCGAGGATGACCGTATCAACGCCTTCTTGCTTGAGAGGCGCCACGCACTCCCGAGCGGCCTGCTCTATCTCCTCAGAGAACACGTCACCGTTCTGGATCAGCGGCGCCAGACGGGGACATGCCACGGGAAAGATCTCGAGTCCCGCGTCGAGCGCCTGCAGGGCGTTCTGGTAGGCGTTCGAACGCACCGTGGCCTCCGTAGCCAGTAACCCAACACGTCGTTCGCGTGTCGCCTGAACCGCAGCCCGCGCCCCCGGCAACACCACGCCAACCATCGGTGTCGAGAACGACGCCTGCAATTGCGGTAGCGCCGCCGCCGCAGCCGAGTTGCAGGCCACCACGATCAGCTTCACCTTCAGTTTCGTGAGCGCCTCGGCCGCCGCGAAGGCCAAACGGCGGACTTCAGCCAGCTGGCGCGGCCCGTAGGGGAAGTTCGCGGTATCCCCGAAGTACACGTAGTCTTCATGGGGAAGATTCACCAGGAACTCATGGAGAACGGTCAGACCGCCGACGCCCGAATCGAACACCCCTATGGCCCGCCCATCGACGGATCTGGTCACAACATCAGTCATTCCGGCGATTCTACCAGAGCCTCTTCAGCCTCTCGCTCGGCGGCTGCGGCCGCCTCTCTGTGCGCAACGACAACGCGGCGGATAGCGGCGTTGATCTCGACCCCCACCAGCATCATCAGGGCTCCGAGGAATGCCCAGAACAGCAGCACGATGACGGTGCCTATCGCCCCATAGGTCAGCCACGTGACCCTGAGCACCGTCTGACTGACGAACCACGACAAGCCGGCCGACGTGCCGATCACGGCGGCAACCGTGAAAAGCGCTCCCGGAAGTGTCGTGTACCACTTCTGCCGTTCACTCGGCGCGATCGCGTAGAAAGCGCCCGTGACACCCACCAGGGCGAGAAACACCACGGGCCAGCGAAGCGCGATCGCGAGATAGTGAAGCGTCGACCCCTGACCGAATCGACCGACGATCACGGCGTCGAGATGCGATCCGAACACGAGAAGAAGGATGCCCAGAGGGATGAGCACCGCCCCGATGACTGCCAAGCCCGCGGCCATACCCCTCCTCTTCTGCCACGAGCGCGTCTCCTTGAGGCCATACGCCCTGTTCACCGCCTTGATGAGCGTCATGAGGGCGCCCGAAGCACTCCACAACGTGAGCACCACGCCGATGGAGAGTAGCGTCGCGCTCGTCCGGCCAAGTTCGCCAAAGATGTTGTCTTTGACGATCTTGTAGAGCTCACTGTCGACGGTGATCAACTGTCGCAGCCCGCCGAGCAACCAATCGGTGAGCACCGAAGTGCCTGTGATGTAAGCCGCCAGCGCCTGCAGGAAGAGCAGGAACGGAAACAGGCTGAACAGAATGCTATAGGCCACCTGCGCGGCCAACCCCAGGCAATCGTCGTGGTAGATACCTGCGGCGACCGACTTCACTCCGGCGACCACTCCGGCGCCGACGCGCCGGAACCCGGCTCTAGCGCCCATCGATAGGCGGTTCCACGGTTGCTGAATAGCTGGGGATTATGGTATTCAGCCTGGTTGCCAGCTTGCTCTCGAGCAACGACCCGATGGCTCGCTCGAGCGCCTCGCCGGCGCAACCGCTGCGCTTCTCGATCTGGCGCTTGGTCAACCCGGCGCCGGCCGTATGCAGGCACTCGAGTACGCGCCGCTCCTCGTCGGTCAGTGGCCGCTGAGAGGATGGCTCCTGCGCCTTGCCGGAACTCACGCCACCGCCGACACCATCCTGCTGTTGAGAGGCCGCCTCCGCCTTCACTGTGCCCTCCTTACGATACGACACCGCGCTCTATCGCCGAACCGCACGGCATCTCGCGTTCGATCGCGCCGGCCCGAACCTGGAGGGGTCAGACGTTGACGATCTCGTCGCGGTCGCCACCCCTGAAGAAGATCAGTGAGATCGCGATCATCAATCCCGACACCAACCAGATTACCGCGTACTCGCGTCCTGGGTGGAAATCTTCGGTGAAGATGCGCCCCGCGATGTCGATCGCACCACCGGCGACAAGGGGCGCCACGATGTTGGCGAAGCCCCGCATCATAGAGAACATCCCCGTGAACTGGCCGATGTGTTCTTTGGGCATAAGCCTGATGAGGATGGCGTACGGCAGCGTCAGTACGATCGAGCCTCCCAGGCCGAAGATGGGCAGGAAGGCGAACGCCCAGACGATGTTGTTCATGAAGGTGCCGAGCAGGCAGCCCCCGAGGTAGACCCACAGACCTACCCGCATCACCCGCGATCGCCCGAATTTGTCGGCGAGATAGCCGCTGGCGATGCCGGCCACCATGTAGGTGACTCCAACCAGTCCCAGGAGCAAAGCGCCCGTGCGTGTGGTCGAGCCGAGAGTATTGATGAAATAGAGCATGATGAACGGCCGCAGACCGGCGAGCGTCGACTCCCACAAGAAGGCGGCGATCATGAAGCGTTGGATCGGCTTGTTGTCTCGAACCGACCCGAACACCCGCTTGGTCTCGAGCCATAGGTTGCCGCGTGGCGGCAGGAGCGACCGCTCGGGCTCAGGCTCGTGGATCTTCACGACTGTGAAGTACGTGAAGATCATGATCAGAAAACCGCACATGATGAACGGCGAAGGATTCCACCAATAGAAGATCAACCCCGCGACCACCATGCCGAAGAACATGCCGCCTCCGCGCATGAACGACTGGTAGCCCTGCACCTTGCCGTGATCGCCGGGCGGCGTCACGTCGGGCAGGAGCGACTGATAGGGCGATGTGTACACGTGATACGCGGCGAAGAAGACGAATGTCGACACCGCGATGGCGATATAGCTCGGCTGGAACGGAGCGAGAATGAGCGACGCTGCCATGAACGGGCCGGCGAAGATCATGAACGGCCTTCGTCTACCCCAGCGTTTGGTCCAGATGCGGTCCGAGATGACTCCCACCCAAATAGGGATGAGCGAGGAGAAGATGCCCTCTCCGCCGATCGCGAACCCGATGAGGGTGTTCTGGCCCGGGACCCCTTTGAGGATGTCCTTGAGGATGACCGGAAGGTAGGTGGTGATGAGCGATAGTCCGGTTGAGAATCCCAAGGTGGGGAGCGTCAGCACGATCATCGTGCGAACACTCAACTTCTCTTCCCTAGCCACTCGAACCCATCCCTGACGATCCTCTCCCGCGGACGACGCACGGCCGGTCATAGAACAGGCAGGATTCTACCAAGGCCGGGAGAACTCCGGAAGCTCCCCGCAGCGCGAACCCTGGCGGCGCCGACCGGCGGCGGCCGCCGAGCAATTGGGGCGGCAGGCGCCTATCGGCGCCTGCCGCCCCGCTCAAGGCTCGCTAGCCCACTACCGGCAGAACCGCTGTCGACCCATCAGCCCTTGGCCGCGGCGTAATTGGCCGCGACGAAGTCCCAGTCGACGAGGCTGGTGAGGAAGGTCTCGACATACTTCGGCCGCAGGTTGCGGTAGTCGATGTAGTAGGCGTGTTCCCACACGTCGATCGTCA
>JAKAHF010000352.1 GCA_021815245.1 Actinomycetes bacterium | reverse complement strand
AAGTCTGTTGCCCGTCCACACCAGTTCCTGGTCAGCCTTTTGATCGGCGTCGGCGAGTCGAGAACCCACGAAGGGCGGGTTGCCCATGACGTAGTGCGCTCGATTAGCGGGCAGTACGTCGTTCCAGTCGATGCGCAACGCGTTGTCGATTCGGATGTGCGGGGAGGTCGGGATGGGGAATCGGGCGAAGTACTCCCCGAACTCGATCGAGAACTCGCGGTTGGCCTTGTGGTCGATGAGGTAGAGGGCGGTGCGTGCGATTCTGGCGGGAAACTCTTCGATCTCGATGCCGTAGAACTGGTCGACGGTCACCTTGAGGAAGTGGGCGATGTCCATGGCTGGAGTCACCGAGGAGGTTCCTTGCGTACGCATGGCGCGCAGTACCTCGGTCTCGAGGCGACGCAGTTCGCGGTAGGCAATCACCAGGAAGTTTCCGCAACCACAGGCCGGGTCGAAGAAGGTGAGAGTCGCGAGTCTGTTGTGGTAGGCCGTGAGCGCAACGCGAGATTGTGCGCTCTTCGTAACTCGGATTGCCGCGAGTTCGGCTTCGAGATCATCGAGGAAGAGAGGCCGGATGGTCTTGAGAATGTTCTCCTCAGTGGTGTAGTGGGCGCCAAGGTGGCGCCGCTCGGCTGGGGTCATGACGTTCTGGAACATCGAGCCGAAGATGGCCGGACTGATGGCTGACCAGTCGAATTTGCAGGCCGCCAGCAGTGCGTCTCGCGTTGCTTCGTCGCAGGAGGGAATGGGCAGCACGGTGGCGAACAGGTCACCGTTGATGTACGTGAAATCGACGAGGTCCTCGTCGAGGTTGTTCGGACGCCGGTTGTCGGGAGTATCGAGGAGCTGGAACAGATAGGCCAGAGCTGGACCAAGATCGGTCCCGTCTGGGCGGGTGTGCAAGAAGACGTAGTGCTTGAAGGCGTTTGAGGTCCAGACTTCGGTGTCGTCGGCGAAGAGGCAGAACAGAATCCGCGTGAGCCACTCGCGCAGTGCGTGCGAGTCGTAGCCGCTAGCCCGTACGGCGTCGTGCAGGTCGGCCATATAGCCCGTCGCCACCAGGTTGGCCTGTTCTTCGGTCTCAAATGTTGTTTGAGGCTCGATGCCCGCAAGCCACCAAAACAACTCCACGTGCTCGGGAAGTTGATCCAGTGTGAAGCGCCCCTCGGTCCCGGCCCGCAGGTCCTGCCAAAAGAAGTTCTGGAAGTCGCAGGCCACCACCAACCACGGCGCAGCCGCGGGTTGCAGATCGTCGAGGTAGTCGAAGAGCTGGGTCATCGCCGTGTCGAGGTTCTCGCCGCGGCTCTTGTGTTCGACGGCCATGTCGCCGGGAACCAGGAGGTCGATCCAGCCGTGGCGCCCGGTGGACAGACGGTGAGCAGCGCGCTCGAAGCGTCCCACTTCCTTGACTTCTCGGCCGAAGATGGCGAACAGATCGTTCCAGAAGATCTGACGCTCGGCCATCTCGCTCGAGTCCTCGGCGTGCTTGCGGGCGAACTCCGCCGCTCTCTGGCGGAGTGTGCGCTTTGACAGTTCAACGTGGTCGGGGTGCGACGTCATCTGGATTAACGCTAACTGGGTCGTCGCGAGAGGTCTTGCATCATCGACGGATCGTTCGGTGAGCTTCGTCGCGTCTTTGAGAAAGTTCCAGTCGATGTTCGAAGAGGGCGCTGCAATTGGCGGGCACTGGTCGTTCGACGTTCACGTAGTGAACGGTAGACAGTGCTTGTTACATTCAACTGGTAGACCGTCCGAGGACGCGGTCAGTCGTGGTAAATCGAGGGGCGCGGAGACATGGCTAATGACGTCATTCGCTTGCGGTACGCCGGCACGTGCTCAGTGTGCGGAACGGCTCTGGCGGCGTCGACCAAAGCCCACTGGGACACGGCGACCAAGTTGATCACCTGTCTTGCGTGCAGGGGGCACGACGGCGCCCGAGCCGCCAATCGCAACACTTCCGGATCCGCCGGCACTCACCACGCCCGATAGCGGTCTGACCGGTGGCTCGGCGCAGAAGGAGTACGAGCGCCGTCACCAGAAGCGTGAAGCCATACTGGACCAGCGTTTCGGTCGATTCGCGGGCCTGGTCAAGGTCCTCGTTGACGACCCCCAGTCGACGATGGCCTGGGCCAAGGGCTCCGAGGGTGAGCGCATCTTGGCCGAGGCGTTGACCAGGCGGATCGGGGACCGGGCGGTGCTACTCCACGATCGCAAGATGACAAGGTCCAGCGCCAACATCGACCACCTGGCCATCGCAGCGAGTGGTGTCTGGATCATTGACGCCAAGAAGTACAAAGGGCGGCTGCAACGCCGTGACAAGGGCGGTTGGCGTACGACCGATTATCACGTCTACGTCCAACGGACGTGACCAGACCAAGCTGGCCGGAGGGCTGCACAAGCAGGCGCCGTGGTGCGCACCGTACTGAGCGACCTGGAGGTGCCGGTCCATATGGTCCTCTGCTTCATCGACGCCGAGTGGGATCTCTTCTTGAAACCGTTCCAGATCGATGGTGTCTGGATCACCTACGGAAAGCATCTTGCGGAGATGATCGGGGCATCCGGTCCCGTCACCGATGACGAGGTCCTTCGCGTGGCCAACCTCCTGGCGAACGCCCTTCCCGAAAAACCAAACTGACCATCGACAGACACAATTTCAGCAGAGGGCGTGTGATGAAGCGTGTCGGCTTCCGGGCCGACACCAGCACGAAGTCCCGCAACTCAATGGACCTCGGGTTACCCAACGCCGGTGTCGCCGTAGCGACGAGCCCCCAAATTTCCTGATCATCGCGGCGGCGCACGTGTGACCGTACGTTGCAGGCGCGCTGCCAGGCGAGTGCGTGCTTTACGGTCTGAGCGGTCAATGACGGCTCTAAACATCGTCGAGTGCGCGGTGGATTCCGGTTGAGACGAGTTGTCGGCATGACTTCGGACGATCTCTCGAACAGGCTCTACCGGTATCAACCGCGGGGGCTCTCCCTGGATCAGTGGAACCTCGCCCTACCGACTGCCGTCCGTGCTGTCGTGGCCGCCGACGTGTCCACCGACGAGTCGGCTATGGTCCTGCTGGGTAACCTGGCACGGTTCCTCGTGTGGCACCCGGTGTGGGACCGCACCGCACCGCCCGACCTCGAGGTCCTCCTGCGGGCCCCGTACGTCGAGGCGTTCGTGGCGGCGTCCTCGAAGCACCGCGTAGCTCGCCCGTACCTGCGCCGCATCGCTCGAACCATCGGGGCGGTCCCGACCACCACCGCGATCAGGAGGGTCAAGAACCGACCGGCGGCCCGGCACTTTTGGACCACGGTCACCGACCTCGGATCCTTCGCGGCACTTACCGAGGCCTACCGCCGCCGTGGCTACGCGGTGATGGCGACGATCTTCGATGGTCTCATCTGCGAGCTCGCCACGGCCGACTGGGACCACAGTCAATTCATCACCGAAGCGGCGTGTGCACGCGGCGAGGCACAAGGCACTGTCAAGTCAGCGGTCCGTGCAGCCGAGGAACTGCGGGTTGCCGGTGACGTCGAGCCCATGGGGGTCCGTGTCGTACATTCAACGAAGACCACGTCGGTGAAGCCCAAGGCGGCCAAGCCGTTGTCGCGTTCCGCGGCGGTGCGGGTGGCGAAGGCCACGCACGCCCAGCGCGAGGCGGCGCGAGCGAGCGGTCCGCACGGGCCAGTCGAGGTGGGCGAGCTGCCCGAGCTCGACGTCGTGATTGCGGCCGCCGTCGCGACCTTTCGCCCCTACCGGTTCAGCGACGCGAACTGGGGGCTCGTGGACGTCGCCACGCGTCACTTGGCGACGGCGTATGAGCCGCCGAGCGTCGGCTGGGTGCGCACCCAGATGGGAATCCTCGCGCGCTTTTGTCTGTGGGTGGCGACTCGCCCGTCGCGACCGGCGCCAACCGAGACGCTTCGACCCGCCGAACTCCTCGAGGGGGGTCTGGTGGAGGCGTACCTCGCCGGACCGATCGCCACGTCGCCCGACTCGACG
>JAKAHF010000351.1 GCA_021815245.1 Actinomycetes bacterium | reverse complement strand
CGAGCCCAACTCGCCCACGATGACCTCGTCCTCGTTCACGAGGAAGGGGATGTTCTCGCAGATGTTGAGCAGGCTCTTCGCCCGCTTGATCATCGGCGGCATGCCCGGATTGGCCTTGTAGAACTCGGTGACGAGTCTGAAGCGCTCCATGCAGACCTTGGGCCTGGTCTCGCGGTAACGGTGGCGCACGCGGGCCACCCGCGGACTGATGGGAGAGAACTCATACATCGTCGGTTTGCCTCCTCGGGTCCCGGCTGGAGTCTAGTCAGACGCTCTAGATCTGGTTTTCGGTGCGATTGATCAGATCGTTCTGCATGCGCTCGCTCAGCTCCACGAAATAGGCGGAGTAGCCGGCGATGCGCACGACCAAGTTGCGATAGGCCGACGGGTCTTTCTGGGCGGCCCGCATGTCGTCGGCGCTCACCACGTTGTACTGCACCTCGAGTCCGCCCTGGTCGAAGTAGGCCCTGGTTATGTCGCGCAGTTTGGCCGAGCTCTGCTCGCCCCGCAGCGTGGCGGGGTGGATCTTGAGGTTGAGCGCCATGCCGTCCAAGAAATGACTGTGGTCGAAGCACAACTCCGAGGCGAAGACCCCGGTCGGGCCGTGCACGTCGCGGCCCTGGGCGGGCGACGCGGCGTCGGCCAGCGGGTCACCGGTCTTGCGGCCGTCGGGCGTCGCCCAGGTGTGAGCGCCCTGCGCCACGTGGTCGGCCGCGCCGTACATTCCGGCCTTGTAGATGTCGCTCCGTTCACCCGTCATCTGGCAGCAGATGTCGTAGTAGAGGTCGCAGATCCACTTCATCTGCTCGTCGGCATAGGGGTCGCCGTTGCCGAAGTGCGGCACCTCGCTGAGGATGCGCCGGCGGAGCACTTCGTGGCCCTCCCAGTTCGACATGTAGGCGTCGTAGAGCTCGCGGGCGGTGCAGAGCTTCTTGTCGAAGACCATGTATCTGATGGTCGTGAGCGAGTCGGCGACCGTGGCGAGCCCGGTGGCGGTGCCTCCGAAGGAGTTGTACTTCGCGCCGCCGCGCACGCAGTCGCGGCCCGATTCCATGCAGCCTTCGATCGAGATCGAGAGGGCGGGGTGCGGGCCCGACCACATCACCAGGTATTCGCCGAAGTTGTTCATGCTGACCAGCCAGCGCAGGAAGTACTCCACCTGGGCTTTGACCGCCGCCTTGACCTCGTCGAACGACGTCATGTCATAGAGATAGCCGGTCTTCAGGGTGCCCGCCCGGCCGTTGAAGGGGTTGACTCCGTCGTTGAGCGCCATGGTCAGGATGACGCCGTAGTGCACGGTCGCCTTGCAGTTCGAACCGTTCGGCGCGGGATAGTCGTTGCCCGAACCGACGATCTCCTGGCAGCCGATGAGGCTGTAGTCGCGAGCGTCGCGCAGCGAGAAGCCCCGCTCGACCAGCGCCGGGACGATGACCCCGTCGTTCTGAAAGAGCGGCAGCCCGCCCACCAGCTTGGTCATCTCGATCGCTCGCGCCCACAATTCGTCGGGCGTGTTCTCGTGGACGCGGATAGAGATGGTGGGGTAGTGCAGGAGCAGCCTGCCCATGGAATCGAGCACCATGTAAGTGACCGGATTGCTGGCGTCTTCTCCCGTCTCGGGGATCGTGCCTCCGATCGTGGTGTGCTGGTAGGTGTTGCCCACGCCCACGATCTCGTTGATGAGCGGCGGCGCGGCTCGGTAGAAACAATTGGCTTTGAGCAGGAAGGCGTCGACGATCTCGTGCGCCTCGGCGAGAGTGAGGCGACCCGCGTCGAGGTCGGCCTCGAGGAAGGGCCAGGTGTACTGATCGAAGCGGCCGAACGCCAGCGCCGGATAGCGCGCGTCCATGTAGAGCAGCAACTGGTACATCACCGCCGCCTGCACGGCTTCCCAGAAGGTGCGGGCGCGGTTCTCAGAGATCCAGTCGAGGCTCTCGGCCATGCGGCCCAACTCGGCGACTCGGGCAGGGTCGGTGGTGGTCGCGGCTTTGTCGCGGCAGGCCTGCGCGTAGCGCTGGATCATCACGGTGGCGGCATGACACACGACCGCAGCGGCCTTATAGAAGATGTACTTCTCGGTGTCGCCGGCCATGAGGTTGCCCTCGTGGGCGTCGGTCCACTTCTCGGCCTGCTTGCGGATGGCGCCGTAGCCCACGTTGATGATCTTCGGGTAGCCGGCGGTGAGGTGACCGCTGGGCAGGTCGCCGATGGGGACTCCCGGGAAGAAGCTCGAGGCGCCGATGGCACACCAATCATCGAATCCATCGGGATACCAGGCGTCCATGGGGGCCGAAACGGTGTTGCCCTTCCAGAAATCGCGGATGGAGTAGAGCTTGTCCTTCTCTTCTTCGCTGATGGTGAGCTTGGTGCCGCTCTCTTCGCGGTGATAGAGCCCGTCCTCGCCGTGCAGCCAGAGGTCGCCGCGGTCGAACTCGGCGTAGAACCAATCGTTGCCGTACTCGGGCCAGACGGCCGATCCCAGGAAACTGGTGCCAAAGTTGCCCACGATGAGCTCGAAGTCCTCGACGCGGCAGGTCATGCGCGAGCAGACGTCGTAGGTGGCGCGTGCCCGCTTGATGTCGGGGGGAGTGAGGAGGTTGCGGCGGTACGACTCGGTGACGTTGAGGGCGCGTTCGGCATCGACGGCGATGACCCGGTCGCGGACGAGTTCCCTCATTCGCGCGATCCTGGAGGGCTGCTGAAGAACGAAGCCACGGTCCTCGGAGCACGCTGGCCGGTGCGTTACTTCGTCCTCAGTCGCACAAGTAGCGCTGCTATTTGCGCTCTTTGCGTCCTTGTATCGCCCGCGGCGATCATGCTCCGAGGACGCATCGTCGTTCTTCAGCAGCCCACTATCGGTCACGGGTCCGAACTGAGGCATCTCGCCACCTTCTTCCTGAAGTGTGCCGACCCACCGGGATGGTCCTTACCGAACAAGAATCATTATGCCCTAGGATGCCTCCCCATGTTGGCGCTCGTGAGGCCGGCTGTGAGACTCTTGCGACGGGGCGCGATGGCCGAACCAAGGAGGATATGCGATGGCCACGATGGACTACGAGAACAGGCATAAGCTGAAAGCCCACGACTTCGAGGTGCTCGACGACTTTGGCTTCAAATACGCGCCGGTCGGGTTCAAGTTCTTCAACGTCGAGGGTGAGCTCGACGGCTTGGGGCTCGAGCCGCTCGAAGGCAAGATGTCGTGGTGCAGCATGCTCCGCCGAGCCGAGGACGGCAAGGCTTTCTACGCGGTCGCCGAGAACCACAGCTGCGAGCCGGGCTTGTTCCTGCCGGGCTACAAGCCTGTCGATCCCCTCGCAGCGAGCGGGCGCATCGGCACGGCTTTCGACATCTTTCCCGATGAGAGGGCCAACCGGCGCATCTACCAGCACCTGACCTACCTCGCCCAAGGATCGGTCTACGCCACCGGTTTCGCGCCGGTGTCGAAGCTGACCTTCGAGCCCGACCTACTCATACTCGCCTGCGACACCATGGACCAAGGCGAACGCCTGCTGCGCGCCACCCAGTGGGATACGGGCGACCGCATCCGCAGCGAGATGACCTACGTGATCGGCTGCAACTGGCTGCTCACGCACCCCTACGTGACCGGTGAGATCAACACGGTGTGGACCGGCATCTGCCACGGCATGACCGGTTACGATCTCCACCCCCCGGGGCTGCCCGTCGTCAGCATCCCGTGGAACCACATCGACCGAGTGTTGCGAAACATCCGCGAGATGCCGCGCAAGCTGCCGTCACACACCGAGGAACGCGACGAGGTGCATCGTCGCGGCGAGCGCCGCTTGGGCGTGGAGGGCATCATCTGATGAAGCGCATCGCGGTCGCCGGCATCGGCGCCATCGGCAGTATCGTCGGCGGCAAGCTGGCCTTGGCCGGTCGTGACGTCACGCTCATCTGCACCGGGTGGCGCGAGAACGCCGAGCACATGAAGGCGCACGGACTGACCGTCACCGACGGTCTCGTCGAGGAGACGACCGC
>JAKAHF010000350.1 GCA_021815245.1 Actinomycetes bacterium | reverse complement strand
TTATTCCACCTTAATAAAATACTTGACCGGCGGAGATTTTGCCAGCTATAGTGCCACCAGGGCAGCTCACGGCACGGAGGACGAAATGGCTGGGATGTTCGAAGGCAAAGTCGCGCTCGTCACGGGGGGCGCGACAGGCATCGGGAGAGTGGGTGCGCAGCTCTTTGCGCGCGAAGGCGCGAAGGTCCTGGTGTCGACAAGAAGGAACGCCGCGGGGCTAGAAGAGACCTGCGGGCTGATCGCCGACGCCGGGGGAGTAGCCGAGTACATCCTCTGCGACGTCCGCCAAGAGGACCAGGTGGCGGCCATGGTGGAGGAGTGCGTGCGGCGCTTCGGACGCCTCGACTACGCGTTCAACAACGCCGGCGTCGGCCCCGACGGCGAGCGCATCCCGCTGTACGACATCGTCGACCTGCCGGGCGACACCTGGGACCAGACACTTCAAACCAACCTCAAAGGTGTCTTTCTCTGCCTGAAGTACGAGTTCAGGCAGATGATCAAGCAGGGATGGGGGGGCGCCATCGTGAACACCTCCTCCGCGGCCGCGGTGCACGTAGATCCCGGCATGGTCGCCTACAACAGCAGCAAGGCGGGACTCACCGGCCTCACCCCGACGGCGGCACTCGAGGGCGGCAGGCACAAGATTCGAGTGAACGCCGTGCTTCCCGGCCCCATCCAGAACACGCTGCTCTGGGAGTACCTGACCCGCACCACGCCGAGCGCCTCCGACAACCTCGTCTCGGCGCTCCCCCTGGGGCGAGTCGGCTTTCCTGAAGACGTCATCGAAGCGGTGCTCTTCTTCTGCTCCGAGAAGGCCTCGTTCATCACGGGCCAATCTCTCTGCGTCGACGGAGGTCTGAGCGTCCAGTAGTGGGGCGTCGGCCCGGTCTACTTCACGATGGGCGATAGAGAGAGGGTGGTAGTGGTGACAGAGAAGCGCATCTTCACCGACGAAGAGTTGGCCGACCTGGGCGCGCCGACACTCGACCTCGCTCTCCGTGCCATCGATGCCGGTGACAAGGAGCGCGCCAAGGAACTCGTGCAGAGGTTGCAGCGAGAGTTCCAGTACTTGCACGACGGCTACATGTTCTGGGTCACCGGCCTGCAGAGTTACATCTACAGGACCCTGGGTGTCGACGCGGTCGAGGAGGCCGAGCGACAAGCTCATACGACCGAAGCCAAGGTTGTGTTCACGCCCCCCGAGAAGACCGACATCCGCAGCCGGGTCGAGCACTTGGCCGGCGGGCTGCGCGGGCACATGCAGCCCATCACGATCGTCGAGACCGACACGACCGTGAGCCTGAGCATGAAGCCCTGCGGCTCGGGAGAGCGTCTCGTGCAGAAGGGGGCCTACACCCCCGAGGTCGGTCTCGCCACGGTAAGCGAGCCCCACCGCATCACCTGGGGCATGGAGGACTTCCCCATCTACTGCGTGCACTGCCCGGTCATGGAGGCGCTCGAGCTCGAGGGCACGGGGTCCTTTGGTGCGGTGCACGTTCTCTCGGGTCCCTTGTACCACGGGGCCTGCGAGTTCGTCTTCTACAAAG
Organism: Actinomycetes bacterium; assembly: GCA_021815245.1. The sequence goes on along the minus strand of JAKAHF010000350.1, from coordinate 2,456 downwards.
ACGCCGGGGACATACCCGAGGAGTTCTACTCGCGCATCGGCAAGACCAAACCACCGCGATAGCAGGCTGCTGCGAGAGAGGCCCAAGACGGCGCGGACGGTCACCAGGGAAAGGCCAAAGAGCATGGGAAGGTTCGACAAGTACATCTGCACGACCCTCGAGAAGCGGCACGTGTTGCCGCCTCCGACCCCGGCCGAACGCGACCGGCTTGCCGCCATGGGCCGGCGGATCCCCATGGAGCACGTGCACTGGATCGACAGCGACGTCATCCCCGGGGCCTACTATGGCGAGACAGTGTGGATGTGGCCGCCCGAGTACCCCCACCAAGTGATGTGGGAACCGCTCGCGGCCGAAGGCTACGAGACGCCCAACATGTTCCCGCATGCCCACGCGTTTCCGGAGCTTCTCGCGTGGTGGGCGGCCAATCCCGAAGATCCGGGCGACATCGGGCCGATGGCGATGCAGATCGCCGACGAGATCATCCCGCTCACGTCGAGCTGGGTGGCCTACATACCTGGCGGGCTGCCCCACATGCCTGTCTTCTACAGCGGCACCCGCAGCCAGATACACACCCGGCCGACGTTCCACTGGACCTCGGGTCCGGGCGGACTCTACACGAGAGGCGATGAGGGCAAAGAAGGCCACGCCGGGCAGGAGGAGCAGACCGGCCCTGAGGCCCGGGTCGTCGACCCCGCCACCTCGAAATACGGGCGCTACATCGTCTACGGCACCGACCCGGCGATCGTTCGCCCCGACTACATGCGGCCGCTCGACCCGGCCTACTGCCGCCCGATGGCCTACATCGACCAGACGGTGATAGCCGACGCCGAATTCGGGTGCGACACGCGCTGGCTGCTCCCGGGCGACACCTCGAGCACCGGCCAGCTCATCATGGACGCGCATACGCTGCCGCATGGCGCCACGGTGTCGTGTGTCGCCCTCAACTACGACGACCTCACCGATCTCTGCGCGGAGGTCGAGCTTACGATCGGCGGCGAGAAGCACACGCTCGACAAGGGCTTCTGGGCCTACATCCCGCCCGAGGTATCCCAAGGCCCGATGATTGTTCGCAGTATTACTCGGCCGGTGGCCCTCGTCATGACGTGGCCCATCGGGGCGGGCGTCGAGAAGTACCGGGGCGAAGGGGTCAGGTAGCCCATGTTCCAGGTGAGGGCAACGGTCGTCGCGTTCCTCGGCAACGAAGAAGTCTATCCCTGTCACTTTCAGCACAAGATAGGCGACACATTGGTCTTCGACGGGGAGAGCTACCACGGGAGGCTCTGTCCCGACGTGTGGAGCCGCATCGTGCCCAAGGTCGAGGCTCTCCACCAGATGGGACCGCGCTACGTGGAGGCGTTCTCCTACTATCCCTTCTGGTATTGCTCTCTCAGCGTGCCCGACCCTGAGATGAAGAAGTACGACGGCCTCGGCTTTCGCAACGTGCTGAAGTCGGCTACGCCCGCGCGCTACGACATGGCCACGCTCGTCAACCAAGAGGCCTTCAGGTGGCCGCCCAGCGATGACGACGAACTGCAGAGGCAGCCGGTCGTTCTCTGTCCCGACCAGCGGACCTCGATGGTGATCGAGCTCGAGGCCTTCGATCTCAGTGAGAAGGGTTTCGACATCCCCTACTTCAGGCGCCAGATGGCCATCCTGCGCAAGTTGGCGGCCAGGGGTGGCGTGCGCTCGGGCCAGATCCTCTCGACCTTCACCAAGCGCGAGATCGAGGAGATATTCCCGCCTCTCGGCTCGGCGATGGTGCGACGGCTGGTCGAGGAACTCGAACTGATGGGGTACGTCGCGACCGCGAACGACGTCGTTTCGATCACGTCGGCGGGCATCGAGAAGCTGGAAAAGTTCGTGTCGGGGCTTCCCGCGGAGCATCGTGAGGCCTTCGAGGAGTACACCCTGTAACCGCCCGGCCACCCGACGAAAACACGGATCAGGAGGAAGCTAGTGAGAACGGTAACGGAGCGCGAACTAGCAGAATGTGTCGGGGCGGTGAACGTGATCTCCGATGCGACGGTCCTGGGCGGGTATGCAGGTGACCAGAGCTTCGTCGGGAGCATCCCCCCGAGATTCGTCGCCAAGGTCGACAGCCGCGAGACCCTCCAGAAGCTGGTGAACCTCGCCAAGGAGACCCGCACACCGCTTGTGCCGGTCAGCTCGGGTGGTCCCCACTTCTACGGCGACACGGTGCCGTCGGCCGCCGGAGCGGTGGTCGTCGATCTGAGCGGCATGAAGAGGGTCGACCTCGTCGATCCGTTCGAGCGCGTGGCTTCGGTAGTCGAACCGGGTGTGACCTTCGGGGAGCTCATCCCGATCGTAGCCGGACACGGCCTGCGGCTCAACATGCCGCTTCAGCCCCGGGCGACCAAGTCGGTCGTCGGCAGCATGCTCTCGCGCGAACCGGTCATCATGCCCCACTACCACTGGGACATCTCCGATCCGATCGG
>JAKAHF010000349.1 GCA_021815245.1 Actinomycetes bacterium | reverse complement strand
AGGTTCCCGAGGGTCGCCGGCTCTTCGGTCCCATGAGTGTCGAAGAGAACCTGCAGCTCGGCGCCTACTCGAGCCGCAAGCAGGGCAGCCCGCTCTCCAAGCGTTTGGAGCGTGTGTTCGCGCTGTTCCCGCGGCTCGAGGAGCGCCTTGCGCAGCAGGCCGGCACTCTGTCAGGAGGAGAACAGCAGATGCTGGCGGTGGCTCGCGCCCTCATGGCCGAGCCCCGCCTGCTGCTGCTCGACGAACCGTCGATGGGTCTGGCGCCCATCGTGGTCCGCGATATCTTCACCAGCCTACGCCGCCTCAACGAGGAGGGCCTAGCCCTGTTGCTGGTCGAGCAGGACGCGCGCATCGCCCTGAGTCTCGCGCATAGGGGCCTCGTGATGGAGCGGGGAAGCATCGTGCTCGAGGACAGTTCGCAGGCGCTGCTCGAGAACCCCGAAGTCCGTGCGATCTATTTCGGCCGCCGGAGCGGGCGGACTCAGCACCTCAGCGGGATGGAGAACTCATGAACGAGATCTGGAACCCTGAATACGAGAGCATGAGCAGAGACGAACTGCGGGAGCTTCAGTACAAACGCCTGCAGATGACCCTGCGCTGGGTGTACGACAACGTCCCGTTTCACCGTGAACGCTGGACCGCCCTGAAGCTGAAGCCGGGAGACGTTCGGTCGCTCGACGATCTGCGCAAGCTGCCGTTCACGACTCGCGCCGACTTCAAGGCGGCCTATCCGTACGGGCTGTTCGCCTTGCCGCTCGAGAAGGTGATCCGCGTGCACTCCTCGTCGGGCAGCATCTCGAACCCGACCGTGGTGGGATACAGCCGGGGCGACCTGAGTACGTGGTCGGAGCTCTGCGCACGCGTGGCCGCCGCAGGCGGCGCGCGTTCGCACGACGTGGCGCAGATCGCGTTCGAGTATGGATTGACGACGGGCGGCTTCGGCATGCATGCGGGTCTCGAGCGGGTAGGAGCGACCGTGATCCCGGCATCGGTGGGCAACACCCACCGCCAGCTGCAGATCATGCGCGATTTTCAGACCACCGTGCTCGTGGGCACGCCGTCGTATGTCATGCACCTCACCGATGTCGCCAAGGAGTCGGGGTTCGACCTCGGCCAGTTGAAGCTCCGGGTCGGACTGCTCGGCTCCGAGCCATGGACCAATCAGACGCGCGCCGAGCTGGAGAAGCGCACCGGCATGTCGGCCTCCGACATCTACGGCATCTCAGAGGTGATCGGGCCGGGCATCTCTTTCGAGTGCTGGAACAAGGATGGGCTGCACGTCAACGAGGACCACTTCCTCGTCGAGGTGATCGACCCGGCGACGGGCGAGCCTGTGCCTGAAGGCAAAGAAGGGGAACTGGTCTTCACCTCGCTCACCAAGGAGGCTGTGCCGGTCATCCGCTACCGCAGCGGCGACCTGGCCAGCGTGAGCTACCGGCCATGCGCGTGCGGCCGGGTCTTCGCCCGCCACAGCAAGGTCTACGCGCGCACCGATGACATGTTCGTCATCAGAGGTGTCAACGTGTACCCATCCGCGATCGAGGCGGTGCTCCAGGACATCGAGCAGGTAGAGCCCCACTACCAGATCGTGCTCTACCGGGAGCAGTCACTTGACCAGATCGAGATCCAGATCGAGGTCATGCCCTCGTTCCTCTCCGACGCTGTTCGCAAGTTGCAGGGGTTCCAGCGCCACGTGGAAGAGCGGTTGCGCCAGGAACTCGGCATCAGACCGAAAGTGCGTCTTGTCGAGCCGAGGACCATCCCCCCCTATACGGGAGGCCCTCGGCGGATTCTCGACAACCGGGGCGTCTGATACACTGCCCCAACTGGCCATTGCCCGCCGGCGCGACCGGCGTAGTGACATTGAAGTTGTGGAGGTTATCGTGGAGAACCGTGGTTTCTTGTTCACGTCGGAGTCGGTGAGCGAGGGTCATCCCGACAAGATCGCCGATCAGATATCCGACGCCGTGCTCGACGCAGTGCTGGCCGACGACCCGGCCGGGCACGTCGCCTGCGAGACACTCATCACCACGGGTCTGGTCGTCGTCTCCGGCGAGATAACCACCTCGACCTATGTCGACGTTCCCACGTTGGTCCGCGACACTATCAAGCGCATCGGGTATACACGGGCCAAGTTCGGCTTCGATTCCGAGACCTGCGGCGTGATCACGGCTATCCACGAGCAATCGCCCGACATCAACCAGGGTGTGCAGAAGGCCCTCGAAGGTCGTGTCGATCCCAACGATACCGATCTCCTCGATCAGCAGGGCGCCGGCGACCAGGGCATGATGTTCGGCTATGCCTGCCGCGACACCAGCGAGCTCATGCCCATGCCGATCCTGCTGTCGCACCGTCTTGTGCACCGCATGAGCGAGGCGCGCAAGGGCTGCGTGCTGCCCTATCTGCGTCCCGACGGCAAGAGCCAGGTGACCGTGAAGTATGGTCCCGGCGGCAAGCCTGAGTTCATCACGGCGGTCGTGCTTTCGACGCAGCACCAAGACGGCATCGACATCGATACTCTGATGCGACCCGACCTTATCGACCACGTGATCAAGCCCGTGCTGCCTGAAGGTCTCTACGATCCAGAATTCAAGAAGACCAAGCTGTACGTGAATCCCACGGGCAAGTTCGTCATCGGCGGTCCCATGGGCGACACCGGTCTCACGGGTCGCAAGATCATCGTCGACACGTACGGGGGCATGGGCCGGCACGGCGGCGGCGCCTTCTCGGGCAAAGACCCGTCGAAGGTGGACCGCTCGGGCGCCTATGCCGCGCGCTATGTGGCCAAGAACGTCGTGGCTGCCGGTCTTGCCGACCGTTGCGAGGTCGAGATCGCGTATGCCATCGGTGTCGCGCATCCGGTCAGCGTCATGGTCGACTGCTTCGGCACCGAGCAGGTCGAGAAGGCCCTCATCGAAGAGCTCGTGCAGACGCACTTCGATCTGCGGCCGGCGGCGATCATCCGCGACCTCAAGTTGCTCAGACCCATCTATCAGAAGACTGCCGCCTACGGCCACTTCGGCCGCGAAGACGCCGACTTCACGTGGGAGAGCACCGACAAGGCGGCTGCGCTGCGGAGTGACGCCGGTCTCGACTGACCCAGACCGGGGAGTCCTTTCGGGTTCCCATCCCGGCACAGACAAGCGAGGCAGGGTCGCTGGAGGTGACGGTGGCCGCTGTCGAACCGACAGAGACGCAGGCTGAGCCGCAGCGTGTGGTTCAGGTGGTCCCATTGCTGCGCCTGCAGCATCTTGGCGATCGTTCGTTCGACTACCTGGTTCCTCAGGAGTTGGCGGCGCGCGTCGCCGTAGGTTCGGTCGTGCTGGCCCCCTTTGGCCGGCGAACCGCACGAGCTGTCGTGATCGGCGAGGGACCACGCGATGCCCAAAGCGGAGCTACCCTGCGCGCTGTCGAAGCCGTGCTCGAAGAGCGCGCCTCCACGGAGTTGCTCGATCTGGCGCGGCACGTGTCGGAGTACTATCTCGCGTCATACGAATCGTGCCTGCGCTTGGTCGCTCCGCCCACTTCGGCGAAACCCGGGGGAGAGGTGGTTCGCGCCAAGGCCGATTGGGTGATGCCGGCGACCGATACACCCGCCGGTGGCGAACCGGCGATGGCCGAACGTCCACCGAGGTCCAGGCTGACGGCGAAGCAGGCCAGAGTGCTGGGGATGCTGCCCGCCGAAGGGATATCGCTCTCGGACGTTCTCGAAGGTGCTCAGGTGGGCGTGGCTGTGGTCCGGACCCTGGCTGCGAGAGGTGCGGTCGTTCTGACACGACGTCCGGCGGGATCGGACGCCTGCCGCCCGGTCGCCGACGATCAGGCGGACGCACCGGTGCGGATCGGGCCATCGGAGGAAAAACTCAAGCTGGCGCGGCCCAAGCCGAGCAGGCAGGTCACGTTCACGGGGGAAGATCTGCGCAGCGAGAAAACGGGCGATCGGCAGGTGGTCGTGGCGATGGGGGAGGTGATGGTCTCGCAGGGCACGCCGGCAGAGAGCGGAG
>JAKAHF010000348.1 GCA_021815245.1 Actinomycetes bacterium | reverse complement strand
CCAGTTCGACCTGGGTCTCGTCGACGCTCCCGTGGTAGTTCCAGTTGAAGGTGACGATCTTGTCGCGTCCCGAGACCATCCGGCACAACCGGATGACGAACCGGTTGGCATCGGTGGCCGAGGTGGTCACCTGCCAGTAGGGCAGCCCGAAGCGACGCGCGAGCTCTTCTCCCACGCAGAGTGAGTCCTCGGTCGGGAGCATGAAGGTCGATCCATGAGGGAGTTGGCCGGCTGTGGCCGAAACCACCTCCGGATTCGCGTGTCCGAACATGGCCGCCGTGTCACCCAGGGCGAAATCGACATAGGTGTGCCCATCGACGTCGGTCAGGTGCGCCCCGGCGGCCGACTGGACGTAGAGCGGGAAGGCGCCGGGCCACTGCTGCATCCAGTGCATCGGCGCGCCATAGAGGAGGCACCGCAGACCGCGTTCGTAGAACTGCCGCGAGACTTCATGGGTCGACTCGAACAGCGTCTCTTCTTCGCGGAGCGCCTCCTCGATGCGCCGGGGGTCGATGCCGGCCAAACTGAGCGGCTCCTCCGGCGCCGGGAACTGTGGGCTCATGGGCGGGCCTCCTCTCACACTCCCAGATAGGCGCGGCGCACGTGATCGCTGTGCAGCAGTTGCTGGGCGTCACCGCTCAAGACCACGCTCCCCGTTTCGAGCACGTATCCCCTGGTGGTCAGCTTGAGCGCCAGCCAAGCGTTCTGCTCGACGAGCAGGGTGCTGGTGCCTTCGCTGTTGATGCTCCCCACGATACGCTCGATCTCCTCGACCATGATAGGCGAGAGCCCGGACGACGGTTCGTCGAGCAACAGAAGCCGCGGTCTCGCCATGAGAGCGCAGGCGATAGCCAGCATCTGCTGCTCACCGCCGCTCATGGTGCCGGCACGCTGGCGGCTCCTCTCGCGCAGTCGGGGAAAGTGATCGAGTATGGTGGCGAGATCCTCGCCGATGCGCGACTTGTCCCGGCGCAGGTAGGCTCCCAGTCTCAGGTTCTCCGACACCGTCATGAAGGGAAACAGTCCCCGGCCTTGCGGCACCTGCACTATGCCGCGCTTGACGATGTCCTGAGGCGATAGTCCGTCGATGCGCGAGCCATCGAACCACACCTCGCCGGAGCTCAGTCGCTTGAGTCCTGAGATAGCGCGCAGAGCGGTGGTCTTGCCGGCACCGTTACTGCCGATGAGGGTCGCGGCCTCGCCTTCTTCCACAACCAGAGAGACCCCCTTGAGAACCTCGGCTTGCCCGTAATGCACGTGGACGTCTTTCACCTCAAAGAACATGATGGCCGGTCCCCAAGTAGGCTTCGATGACCGCCGGGTCTTCGACGCAGGCGCGCGGCGTGCCTTCCATCATCTTCTTGCCGTAGTTGAGCACCACGGCACGCTCGCAGAGCCCGAGCACGGCTTTGACGTTGTGCTCGACCACGATGACCGTGATGCCCCTCGTGTCGCGCAGCCGCCTGACCAGGGCCACCATCGCCGCGGTTTCCTCGGCGTTCATGCCGGTCAGCGGCTCATCGAGAAGGAGCAGCCGGGGTTGCGAGGCAAGCGCGACCGCCACGCACAGAGCCCGCTGGTCGCCGTGCGGAAGGCTGGAGGCCAACTCACCCGCCACCGCCGAGAGCCCCACGTTGTCGAGGATGTCGAGGGCCCGCGTGGCAAGGTTGCCCGCCATCGCACGCGCGGAAGGACTCTTGTAGAACAGTTCCCAGAATGCGTGTTTGTCGACGATATGTGACGCCGTCACAACGTTGTCGAGCGCCGTCATGCTGCCGAAGAGGGCATTGCGCTGAAAGACGCGTGCGATGCCGAGTCTTGCCCGCCGGTACGCGGGAAGCCTGGTGATGTCGGCACCCTCGAACACGATCCGCCCTTTGGTCGGAAGCGACGTGCCGCCGATCATGTTCAGAGCCGTGCTCTTGCCGGCCCCGTTCGGCCCGATGAGTCCGCAGATCTCGCCGGCTTCGACCGCCAGATCGAGTTCCGAGACAGCGGCGAGGCCGCCGAAGTGCTTGGTCAATCGCGATGTTTCAAGCAGCGCCATGCCGGCCTCCCTCGGCCTTGCGCCTGCGCAGGCGGGCCGGACCACCGCGTAGGCGGGCTGGACCACCGCGGAGGCGGGCTGGCATATCGATCAGGCCATTGGGCATGAACACCATGACGAGGATGGCGATGACGCCGATGACCATGGGCTGATACTCCTTCACGCCCCGGGTGAACTCGCTGATCAGGGTCAACACCAGCGTGCCCACGATCGGCCCCCAGTAGCGATCTTTGCCGCCGACGACCAAGTAGACCAGAAGGTAGATCGACATGGTGACCCCGAACCGCGAGGTCACGTCGGCGCTGACGCTGTGCTGATAGTGGGCGAGGAGACCGCCCGAGACGCCCGCGAAGAAGCAGGCGATGGTGAAGTTGATCGTCTTGTACTTCATGACGTTGATGCCGACGGAGCCCGAGAGTTCCTCCGCGTCACGAATCGCCTGCCACTTGCGGCTGAGGTGGGAGTTCTCCACCAGGTAGAGCAGCGCCATGCAGACGAGAGTCACCCCCGCCGCGATGTAGTAGTAGTTGCGCGCCGGTGCGAAGTCCACCTCGCCCACGAGCGGCAGATGCACCTTGCCCGGCGACGGCACCCCGACGAGCCCGAGTGAACCGCCGGTGACGCCGGTCCAGTAGTAGGCGATCAGGCGCAGGGTCTCGGCCGTCAGGAGCGTGAGAATCGAGAAGTAGACACCCCGCACCTTGAGACACGGATAGCTGAGGAGAAGGGCGATGACCGCCGAGGCTACGCCGGCGCTGGGAAGGCTCAGCCAGAACGGCAACCCCGCCTTCATCATGAGAAGTGACGAGCCGTACGCGCCGATCAGCGCGAATCCCACGTGCCCCAGTGATATCTGCCGCAAGAGGAGAACGGTACGCAGGCTGCTCGACATGAGTATCGTGGCCGATGCCACTATGAGCACCGAGAGCCAGTAGTCGTTGCCGCGCAGGATGGTGGGCATGGCGAAGGCCAGTACCACGAGAAGAGCCAAGCCACCCCCGGCCCGCACCCTATTCATGGCCGAACAATCCTCTCGGTCTGACGAGCAACACCAGGATCACGAGTACGAGAGGCGCCACAGCGGCGGGCGCCGAACCGAAGACCACGGGCACCACCCCGTCGATGAGGCCCAATATCATCCCACCGGCGGCCGCCCCCGCCAGACTGCCCAGCCCGCCCAGCACGATGATCACCAGCCCTTTGATCATCGGCAGGCCTCCCATATAGGGGTTGAGCGCGAGAATCGACCCGGCGAGCGCGCCGGCGCCGGCGGCCAACCCGCACCCGATACCCATCGCCATTCTCGACATCTGATTGGGATTGATGCCGCGCAGAAACGAGACCTCCCGGTTCTGGGCGCTGGCGACCATAGCCTGTCCCCAGCGCGTCCACTTGAGAAACCCGTAGAGCAGCAGGAGCAGAGCTGCCGAGAACCCGATGGCGACGATGCGGTCCTTTGGCACAGCCGCTCCGAGGATGGTGAACGAACCCTGCACCAACCGGGGGATGCTCTTCTCGTAGAGACCGAAGCTGACAACGGCGAAGCTGCTGAGAATCAGGGTCAAGCTCGTGGAGATGACGATCGCGGGCAAGACCGGGTCCTGCCCGGGACGAGCCCTGAAGAGCACCCGTTCCATGGCCATCCCCACTCCGGCCATGACCAGCATGCTGATGAACATGGAGAGATACAGGTTGACTCCCCACTGGCGGGCGAGAAAGAAGACGATGTACGCGCCGATCATGTAGATCTCACCGTGAGCCAGCTGCAGGATGCCCATGATGCTGATGATGAGAGTCAGACCTAGCGCCATGAGCACGTAGAGCCAGCCGAGAGCCAGTCCGTTGATAATCGCTTGAAGCCATATGGAGAAGGAAAGATGCAAGCCTCGCGTCCCCTTGCCAAGTCGTCTCGGGGAGGCGGTGAACCGAAGCGGCCACGCCTCCCCGAGAATCGTTCGTAG
>JAKAHF010000347.1 GCA_021815245.1 Actinomycetes bacterium | reverse complement strand
GACCGCGTAGAAACGCGGGCCGGTCAGAGGACGCAGGTACTTGCGATCCTTGGCAAACACAGGATCGCGATGATCTGCGCAGGCGGCGTTGTACTCTTCGATCGTCGCCCGCAGCAGGGCAGGATCGGCACCCATCTTGCCGGCGAGTTCCTCGACCGAGTCGGCGGCGACCACCTCAGTGCTTCCGTTGTCTATCGCGGCTTGGACCTCCTTGCGGATGTTCTGCGGCTTGTGGCCCGGCAAGAACTCCACGCTGATGTTCCTGGTGATGCCGCTGTGCATGATCTTGTCGATGATGGAATCGTCGAACACGCTCCAGGTGTAGCCGCTCCTGCCCCACTTCACGTTGGCATTGCCCACGTGGCTGTCCCAATACCCGATTGTCTCGTCGCAGAACCTCTTGCCCACGGGGGTCACCCAGAGATCGGGCTGCATCGCGGCCATTTCAAGCTCGCTGAAACTGGAGAACTCCGGTCCCACGGGGGCCACTCGGAAGATTTCCAGCACTTCGATGCCCTCTTCGGCTGCGCCGGCTTCCCAGGCCATTCTGATGCCGTCACCCATCTTGCCGGTGTTGCCGATGGGAATGACGTCTACTCCGAGCTCGAGACCGCAGTACTTCTTGATCCACTCTCTGTTGTTGGCAAAGCCACCGGTCGCAACCATGACCGCCTTGCACTTCACCTCGACCTCCTGGCCGTCGTCGTCGACCAAGACTCCGGTGACCCGGCCACCCTCCTTGAGCAGGCCGGTGACCGGCAGGCCCGGCAGCACGTCAGCGCCTTTGCTCTTCGCCTGGGTGACCAGGGCCTTGACGATGGCCTCGACCTTGCCCTTGACGACGTGGTAGGTCCGCGGGCAGCCAAGCATGTTGATGGTGGCGTCGGTGAAGACGACGCCCCGGTCCTGCAGCCAGCGAATGTTCGCTCCCGATTCCTCGACGACGGCCCGCACCAGCCAGGGGTTCGCGAGCCAGTGGCTGTAGTCCATGATGTGTTTGAAGGCCTCGTCGCGCGTGAAGTCTATGAAGCGCTCGCGCTGCATATCGCTCTCGGCGGCGAAGGTGCCGTGCAGGAAGTTGGTAGTACCTCCCAGCGAGCGCTGCTTCTCGAAGACGACCACCTTGGCGCCGCCCTCGGCGGCGGTCACCGCCGCGGCCATGCCTGCCGCACCCGAGCCGATGACGACCATATCAGTCTGCACAGGTATGTCACTCATTCCGAACCCCTTGGTGTCTCATTGAAGGACGCATTCCGTTCTTCTTGCTTCAGATGTCGATCGCGGCATGGAATCCATCGGTTATCGCCGTACGCAGGTTCCCGCCCTGGCGCCTGCAGTCGCCGACGAGGCGCACGTCGTCGCATAGCCCTTCGAACAGTTGGGCCGGCTCCCGCAGCGGCTTGACGCCGACTGCAAGCACGACCGAATGGCATGGGATCTCGACTCGGTCGCCGGTTACGCAGCTGACCATCACCCCACGAGCAGTCACGGCTTCGAGTTTGGTTTCCGTCCTGATCACGACAGAGGAACTCTCCAACGCATCGAGGAGGGCGATCCTGCTGATCGGGTGCACGTCGAGGGCGATGCGGTCGAGTGGCACCATGTCGATGAGGGTCACCGACCTACCTCTCCGTGCCAGATCCAACGCTGCTTCGCAGCCGACCATGCCTGCCCCCGCCACCACCACGTCGTCGCCGATCTCCATTTGATCCCCGTGGGCGTCGCTCGCCAAGACCACGTTTTCGCGGTCCAATCCGGGCAGAGGGGGCCTGATGGGAGAGCTGCCCAGGGCGACGATCACAACGTCGGGCCGCTCCGTCTCGACGGTATTGATTGTAGCTTCGGTCGAGAGCCGGACCTCGAGTCCCGATGCTTGCAGCGTTGCCCGCTCGGCCCATTCGAGGTACGTCCTCATGTCTTCTTTGAATGAAGGCGCCGATGCCTGGGTGAGAGCTCCACCGAGACGCGGGCCCTTTTCGAACAGCACGACCTGGTGGCCGCGCTGGGATGCCGTTCTGGCGGCCTCCATGCCCGCCGGCCCCCCGCCGATCACGACGACCTTCTTCGTGCTCGCGGGCACCGCCCGGTTGGCGAATTCCGCCTCCCGGCCCGCGACGGGGTTGACCGTGCACCGGGTGGGCAGTGTGTACTCCCGAGTCTCCGAGATGCAGCGGTTACAGCGAACGCAGGGGCGAATGTCCGCCTGCCGTCCGGCGCGCGCCTTCGCGACGCAATCGGGGTCGGCGATGATCGAGCGGATCATGGAGACCATGTCGGCCTTGCCTGCGGCGATGGTCTCCTCAGCCATGGCCATGGTGAGGGAACCGACGGTGTTCACCGGAATGCTCAGCTCACGCTTGAAGCGCTCCGCATACTCCAAGTTCGTGCCACGGGGCAGGTACGTCGGCGGGATCATTCGGGGACACGTGCTGGGAATCGTAATGTTGCCTGCCGACACGTGCAGCAGATCGATCTTGTCTTCGATCATCCGGGCGAATTCAATGGTGTCATTCACCGAAGGCGCGCCTGGCACCAACTCGTCAGCGCTCAGCCGGTATTCGATGGCGAGGTCATTGCCGATCTTCTCGCGTACCGCGTCCAGCACCTCCAGTGCGAGCCGGGCTCGGTTCTGAAGGCTGCCCCCGTAGCCGTCGGAGCGTCTGTTTGTGACCGGTGAGAAGAAGCTGCTCAGAAGGTGGCCATGGCCTCCGTGAACCATGATCATGTCCATGCCCGCATGTCTGCAACGAGCCGCGGCACCGGCAAATCGCTCGATGAAGCTCTCGATCTCATGGGAGGTCATCTCGGCAGGCTTGCGGAGCCCTTCGTAGTTCAGTTCTATGGAGGCAAGGGCGCCGTAGCGCTGGATGGTCTCAGCAAGAAGCGAAAGTCCGTGTATGGACCGGTTGTCGGCCAGGCAGAGCACGTGAGTCCGCCCGTGCACACGGGCGTCCTCGTAGTCGATCAAGGTCTCGCCGATGGTGACCACCGCCGCGCCACCTTTGGCTATGCGCCGGTACCACTCGATGAGCTCCCGAGTTACGAAGCAGTCCTGCGATGCGAGAAAGGGTATCGCCGGTGCGCACTCAATGCGATTCTTCGCGGTGAGTCTGCCGATGCTCAGGGGCCTGAACACATGCCCGTGGTCTGTCATTGAGCGATCCTCTCCATGCCGTGCTTGTGCTAGGCCTTGAGCAGGTGCCTGTAGCTCTCGGGATGTTTCTGCAAGTACTCCGCCACGGTTTCCGCGGGGCGCCCGGTAAGGCGAAGAACAGCATCGCTGACCGTGCCGGCCTCTCCGGTCGCGACCTCGACGTAGTGCGAGATCCATCCCTCCAACTCGGTCTCGGTCAGTCCGTTGCCCGTCTTCTCCCTGCGGGCCAGTTCCAAATCGATCATTCGGCTCATGTTGCGACCGGCTCTGGCCTCGTGGGGGGTCTGAGCGAGGTATGTGATCTTTCTGCCGAGCACGGCTGACATGCAGTCGGCCGTTTCAGCCATAGTGAGCGCCTCTCCTCCGGAGATGTCGTACGTCTGCCCTTCGTGGCCCGTGCTCGTCATGACTGCCGCGACGGCTTGTGCGATATCGTCGCGCGAGATCCAGGCGACCTTTCCTTGCCCGGCCGGCGCCCGCATGATGTCGTCGCTCATCACGTGCGCGGGGACGTTGTCCATGTACAGGCCCTGGCGCATGAAGGTGAAGGCGATGCCGGTCGAGCGGATGAATTCCTCGGTGCGGTAGTGCTCGCGGGCGGCGAAGAAGGTCGCATCGGGCTGAGCATTGAGGAACGAAAGGTAGATGATGTGTCTGACACCTACCGCCGCGGCCGCCGATACGGCGCAGATGTGCTCATGCAGTCGGTCGTAGTACGGAATCGGCACATTGCGGTCATAGGACTGCATGATCACTCCCATGATTTCCCGGGCCGACACGAGAAACAGAGTGTCGACCCCCGAGAGTGCCTTGCCCATGGCCGCCGGATCGCCGTAAGAGGAGACCCTCCGCATC
>JAKAHF010000346.1 GCA_021815245.1 Actinomycetes bacterium | reverse complement strand
ATCGAGATCGAACTGCTAATGGAGCGCTTTCCCAAGCGTGTTCAGTCGATCGTCGCCAGTATCATGATGTTCATAGCCCTCGTGTTCTTTGCCCTGGCGACGTGGCAGGTCGTGTCGCTCGCCCACGAGATGGACGTGAAGGGCGAGACCACCATGACCGCCTACGTGCCCTTTCATCCCTTCCTGTACTGGATAGCGGCCGGACTGGGTCTCATGATGATCGTCATGGTCGTCCGCCTGGTGCGGCTCATCCTGCAGATCAAGCGAGGCACCGCCTCGCCAGACGAGGGCAACTCGACGGCGGTGCACTCATGAACCCCACCACCATCGCCATCCTTGGCATCGTCGCGCTGATCCTCGTCTTCATGCTCCGCATGCCTGTGGCCTATGCCATGGGTATCGTCGGCTTCATCGGTTTCGGGTTCTCCGCATCGTGGAACTCGGCCCTGAGCATTGTCGCCAAGGACATCTGGGCGACCTTCTCTTCATACTCACTGTCGGTGGCGCCCATGTTCATCCTCATGGGCACCATAGCCTTTCACTCGGGCATCAGCAGCCGCCTCTTCAACGCGGCGCACAAATGGGCGGGCCGGCTGCCGGGCGGCTTGGCGATCGCCACGATCATGGCGTGCGCGGGCTTCGGGGCCATGTGCGGTTCGACAACCGCGGCGGCGGCGGCCATGGGCAAGGTGACGTTGCCCGAGATGAAGCGATACAAGTACGATGACGCACTCCGCACCGGCTGCGTGGCTTCCGCCGGAAGCCTGGCTGTCATGATCCCCCCGAGCACCATTCTCATCATCTACGGGGTCATGACTCAAGAATCCATCGGCAAGCTGTTCATCGCCGGCATACTGCCGGGCCTGCTCCTGGCGGTGCTCTTCGCGATCGCGGTGTTCGTGATGGTGGGGCGAAAGCCTGAGCTCGCTCCCATGTCGCAGAGATTCCCCCTGAAGGAGAAGCTCAAGTCTCTCTCGGGCATCATCGAGATGCTGCTTCTGTTCGGCCTGGTCATGGGCGGCCTCTTTGTCGGGTGGTTTACTCCCACCGAGGCGGGCGCCATCGGCGCGGCCGGCGCGCTCGTCATCGCTGTGGTCAGGCGGACGATAACGCCGAAGGCCCTCTGGGCCGCCCTCGCGGAGACCACCCGCATATCGGCCATGGTCTTCATGATCATCACCGGCGCCACCATATTCGGGCACTTCATGGCGATCACCAGGGCACCATTCGCTTTGTCGGAGTGGGTCGGTGGGCTGCCGCTGCCCCCGCTCGTCATCATGCTCTTCGTCATGTGCATCTACCTGATCGGTGGCTGCTTCATGGATTCGCTGGCTCTCATCACCCTGACGATCCCGATCCTGTATCCCATCGTGGTGAAACTGGGGTACGACTCGGTCTGGTTTGGAGTGATGATCGTGCTGGCCGCCGAGATGGGCGTGATCACGCCTCCGGTCGGTGTCAACGTCTACGTCATCAAGGGCGTCGCCGGCGACGTGCCGCTGCACACGATCTTCAGGGGGATTCTTCCGTTCCTCGCGGCGCTGCTGGTCGCCGTCGTGGTGATACTGCTGCTGCCCGACATAGCGCTGTTCTTGCCGAACCTCGTCTCGAAATAGGGCCGGGACTGGGGCGCCTACGACATCGCCACGGTCGGGTCACGAGTTCCGGCAAGGAGCCCGACGTCGATCGTGGTCGGGCCGCATGGGAGTCTCCGCTACGGGCGCGTCCGCTGCCTGATAGTTCCGACCACGTCGCCGCTTGACCCTGGGCGCATCGACTCCACTAGCTACCTGCGGGTCAGCTCTATGGTGCCCCCGTAGTTGATCCAGCCGGGCGGGGCCGGATAGTCGCCCACCATGTCACCGCTCAGCGTGTTCCCCGCGAGGATCAAGTCGAGTCGGCTGTGGTCGTCGGCCTTACCCGACAGTTGGTAGGTGATCTCCAACTCGACGTTCGCTCCATCGACGTGCAGGTACGTCACGTGGCCTGAGACCAGGCCCGACGAGCCGATGGTGCCGTAGTCGCTCCCATTCCACGGGTAGAGTTCGAAGGCCAGGTCCACGGTTGCGGGAGTGTTGATGGCCGCGCCATGCTCGTCCCAGCCTCGGTCGACGAAGAACGTACCCTCCCACGTCCCATAGACCGACGTCTCGGCGGCGAGGGTGGTCGTGGTCGAACTCATGGTCGTCGTCGAACTGCTCGTCGTGGTGGGTGGCAGCGTTGTGGTAGTCGTACGATCGGTGTCGCCAGCGCCGCTGGAGCCGACCGTCCGCTCGAAGGTCTGGCCCGTCTCGACGTCGGTGAGAATGAAGCTTTCGACCATGGTGGCGGCCGCCTGCACCACGATGACCACACTGGGGTCGAATCCCGGCCAGGGCATGCCGGTGTAGCGGGGTTTGGTTGCTACAGCGATCGGTGGGATGAGGGGGTTGCCGCACTCGCACCGAGCCCGCGGCACGCCGAAGATGTCGACCAGGATGTACTGCCCGGCCTGAAGGATCGACTGGCGTGGCGTGGGCTTGCCATCGCGGAAGCCGTGGTTCGTCACCCTCAGGTCACGGGTGATCAGTACCGGAGTGAGCTCGGCGAAGTAGGCGGCCAGTTGCTCGACCGTCACCTGCGAGCCGCCGCTCCAACGTAGCGTGCTGTCGGCATTGAGAGCCGCGCAGAAGGCGGCGGCCTTATCCAAGTTCTGCAGCAAGAAGTTCAGCTGGGCGTCTTTGTCGGCGATCAGCTTGTCGCGGGAGCCGCCGTACAGGCCCGAGGCGTCGCCCGCAAGCGCGGCCACTTGCATCGGAGAACCGGGCAAGGCGGGCAGGGTGGTGAGCACGGCAAGCGACGTCGGGCTGGGAATCGCGTGGTCGAAGATCAGGGCGCTGCCGGCGAATGAATCCGGTCCCGGATCGCCCGCGGGCTCGAGGAAGATCTCGCCCGCCGACTGCACGAAGACCTCGCCCGAGCCGGTCTGGGTGGTGCGGGCATTGCCGCCTCCGCACGACGCCGGCAGAAGCGCCGCGAAGAGCAGCAAGGGGACTAGGGCTACGAGCGTACGAGTTCTCAAGGCTGCGCACCTCCAGCTTGGCTATCCTCTCGGCCCGATACTAGCCGCGCGCGCCTCTCGGGGCAAGCGCCGGTGGGTGCGGCTCTGTCGATCGTGGGGTGCTCAGCCCGTCCAGCCTTTGTTCCATGACTCCGCCGCCAGCCACGACAACAGGGCCTCGGGCCCGGTCGGTCGGGGATCCTCACCGTTGATTGCGGTCGCTCGGAGTGTTAGTGTCACCTTCTCCAAAGACGATGCTGGATCCGACCAGAAGGGATTGTCCCTGTCCCCGATCCACAGCGACAGAGGGAGCCTTGGTTCATACGGCCGTGACGTCCGGCGGCCTCTCCTCCCCCGCACACCGAACCGACGCGCATTGTGGCGCAGCCGCAGCTATCGGCGTCGTGTGCTTGTCTACCCTACCCATTTTCGGTGACCAGCAAGCGAGACCGCAAGGAGGTCGAGATGACCGGCAAGAACGACCTGATCGTCATCGGTGCGGGCATAGCGGGTCTCGCCACCGGCTGCTACGCGCGCATGAACGGCTATGACGTTCAGATCTTCGAGATGCACGACAAACCGGGTGGCATGTGTACGTCGTGGCAACGAAAAGGCTACACGTTCGACTACTGCATTCACAATCTGCCGGGCACGGCGCCCGGAAGTGGGTTTCGTCGCATCTGGGATGAGATCGGCGCCCTCGATGGAGCCGCGATCGTCGACCACGACGAGTTCGTCTGTGTCGAGGACTCGTCGGGGCGGCGCTTCCACTGGTATTCCAAACTCGACCGGCTGGAGGCCCATCTCAAAGAGATCGCGCCGGCCGATCGCGGGCTGGTGGTGTTGACCGATCAGCCATCCAGCTCGCTGGATCCGTCGGCGCACCACGTTCCCGGGCAGAAGAGTCGAACGGCCAAGCTGGGGCTGGATGCGACGATCTTTTGGGACACGCCGAATGGGCCGAGCGATCC
>JAKAHF010000345.1 GCA_021815245.1 Actinomycetes bacterium | reverse complement strand
TGATGCAGCTCATCTCCGAGACGTACGCCGTACTGAAAGAGCTGTTCGGGCTCTCCAACGAGCGGTTGGCCGACGTCTATCAGGAATGGCACGATGGTCGGCTGAACTCCTATCTACTCGAGATCACCGCGCGGATCTTCCGTACCCGTGACGACGAGACGGGTGGCTACCTGATCGACGTCATCGTGCCCGAGGCCGAGCAACTGGGAACGGGCACGTGGACGTCGCAGAGCGCGCTCGAGCTGCACGTGCCCGTGCCGATCGTCGACGTCGCCGTGGGCATGCGCAACCTGTCGTGGTTGAGAGACGAGCGCCGTGCGGCCCAGCAGTCTGTGGGGTCATCAGTGCCCGAACGGGCCGCCCGGGGACTCGACCTATGCCCGGACAACGTGCGCGAGGCGCTCTATGCCTGCGTCATACTGACCTACGCGCAGGGCTTCGCCGTGCTGCGTGCGGCTTCACCGGCTTTCGGGTTCGATCTCGACCTGCGTGAAGTCGCCGGTGTATGGAGGGCGGGCTGTATCATCAGGTCGGCATTGCTCCCCCGCATCATGACGGTCTTCGAGCGGTCGCCCGAGCTCGCCAATCTGTTGCTCGACTCAGCGCTGGCTGAAGACGTGGTCTCGAGACGTCCCGATATGGTGCACGTGCTCGATGAAGCCATACACGCCGGCATTCCGGTGCCGGCGCTCGCCGCCGGCCTGAGCTATCTCGACGCCTACCGCGCCTCGTGGTCGCCCTTCGGCCTGTTGCAGGCGCAACGCGACTACTTCGGGTCGCACGAGTACCGGCGCATCGACCGCGAAGGACTCTTCCATACCGAATGGGACGCCGAAGTCGAGTCATGAAGTACGACGCGTCGCCGCCGGCCGCGCAGGGCTCGGTCGAACTGAGGGTCTACGCCGACCCTGGTGAGTTGGCCGAAGCAGCAGCGCGTCTGTTCGCCGATGAAGCCCGCCGCGCGATCGGCGACAAAGGGGAGTTCAGCGTCGCCCTCGCTGGCGGGACCACCCCGCAAGCCGCGTACGGCCTGCTGGCGCGGCCGCCCCGTTCCACAGAGGTGGCCTGGGGCAACGTGCACGTCTTCTGGGGAGACGAGCGCTGCGTGCATCCCGACGATCGACGCAGCAACGAACGCATGGTGCGGAGGACTCTGCTCGACCAGGTCTCAGTGCCGTCCGCACACGTGCACCCCATGCGGTGTGGCGGCGAAAGCGATTGCGAAGAGGCGGCGGCGCGTTACGAGGCGGAGCTGCGGCGCGTGTTCGACGATGCCGCACCGGCCGGCGCCGCCTTGCCCATCGATGGAGCCACGACCGCGTCAGCGGCCGCGCCGGGTAGGGGCCTCGACCTGCTGCTGCTCGGTCTTGGCGAGGACGGCCATACCGCGTCGTTGTTTCCTGGATCGCCCGTGCTGCGAGAGCGCTCGCGTTGGGTGTCGCCATCGTGGGGAGCCGGCCTCGCCCGCCTGACCCTGACGCTACCCTTCATCAGTCTCGCCCGGCGCATCGTCTTTCTCGTAGCGGGTAGTGCCAAGGCACCCGCGGTCAAGCGGGTGCTCGAAGGCTCCGAGGAGAGCGACGCGGCGTTGCCTGCCCGGCTCGTTCGCCCGGTGCGGGGTCAGATCACCTGGCTGCTCGACGAGCAATCGGCCTCACTTCTTTCCTTCGGCCCTCACGACGCAGGCGTGATATCGGCCTATCGGCCAAACGTCACCACATCCCAGGAGGGTCCGCTATGAACGACGCACCTCGCTCCGATGCCATCGTCGTCTTTGGAGTCACGGGCGACTTGGTGCACAAGGAGATATTTCCTGCGTTGCAGGGCCTCGTGCGTGACGAAGACGTCGATGTGCCCATCGTGGGGGTAGCCCGTTCGCCGTGGAGCGACGAGGCCCTTATCGCGCGGGCCAAGGACAGTCTCGAGAAGAGGGGCATGTTCGAGCCGGCGGCCTTCGCGAAGCTGGCAAGCCGGCTGCGCTTCGTCCAGGGCGACTATCACGCACCCGAGACGTTCGCCAAGATATGCGAAGCGCTTCAAGGATCCAAGCAGCCCCTGTTCTACATGGCCATCCCGCCGAGCGTCTTTCCCCGAGTGACGCAGGCCATCGCTTTGTCGGTCTGCCGAGAGGGAGCCCGCGTGGTGATCGAGAAACCGTTCGGCCGTGATCCCGTGTCGGCGCACGAGTTGAACAGGGTACTGCACGATCACTTCTCCGAGGACTCCATTTTCCGCATCGACCACTTCCTCGGCAAGGAACCGGTGCAGAACATCACCTACACTCGCTTCGCCACGAACATGCTCGAGCCGCTGTGGAATCGCGACTACATCAGGGCCATCCAGATAACCATGGCCGAGGACTACGGTGTCTTCAACCGGGGACGATTCTATGAGGAAGCCGGGGCCATCAGGGATGTCATCCAGAACCACCTGCTGCAGATCGTCGCCGTGGTGACCATGGATCCACCCGCCGGAGGAGATCCCGACGCCTACCGGCGGGAGAAGGATAGGCTTCTCAAGGCCATGCCTCCATTGACGCCGGCCGACGTCATCAGGGGGCAGTATCGAGGCTACCGTGAGGCTGAGGGTGTTGCCCCCGACTCGACCGTGGAGACCTACGCCGCGCTCAGGCTCTCCATCGATACCTGGCGCTGGGCCGGAGTACCCATCTATATCAGGAGCGGCAAGTACCTGGCCGTCACCAGCACCGAGGTCTTCGTGGAGTTCAAGGCGCCTCCCCGGCAGACCTTCTCCGAGATCGTCCCCAGGGGTTCGAGCCACCTGCGTATCCGCATCAGCCCCGACATAGTCATCGCGATGGGTCTACGTGTGAAGGTCCCGGGCGATCGTATGGTCGGCCGCGACGTGGAACTCCTGCTCACGTCGCACACGGGCAGTCAGAAGAGCCCCTATCAGCGGTTGCTGGGCGACGCCATGGAGGGTCAGCACGATCTGTTTGCCACAGAAGCCGGCGTGGAGGCGTCCTGGGGCATCGTCGGTCCCATCCTCGGCGACGCGACGCCGCTCCATACCTACGAACCGGGCTCCTGGGGGCCACCGGAGGCCTCAGGACTCATAGGCTCCGATGGTCCATGGAGAGATCCCATAGTCGAGGGCCGCGAGGTCGACGATCGTGTTGCGGCTTTCCCATCGCAGCAGGACCCGGCCGGCTGATTTCACGGTATCCTGGTGGCGTCGATGTCGCGACAAGAGGGAGTTGGGGCACGCCTGTGTTGACTTCTGCCGGGTCGGTCTCCAAGACAGAAGATCTGATCATCGAACTCGTGTTCGTGCGCCCGTCTGGTATCCACGCGGAGCAGTCGTCTCGGTGACGAGCACCGGCGGCGAGACACGGGCGAGGATAGTCTCTCAACCGGTGCACGAGTACTCCGTGCCCTTCGATGACGACGCCTTTCCCCTCGCCGGCTACACGCATCTCGGCACCGACTGGGGACGCCGCGGCGCGGGAGCCGACCATCTGGCGTGGAAGAAGGACGGTCCATCGGGATACCTGTCGCTCGATCTCGTCGGCGCCGGCTCGGCCGGTGTCTGGCACAGTCTGAACGGCCTTGCCGCCGAGCGAGACATGTATCTCGACTTGGCTCGGTGCTACCCGTTCGTGCGAGACGAGTACCAGCCGCGCTGCGTGGGCATGACCATCCGGGTGAGGGGCGATGGCTACCTCAAGTTGGAGCTGAAGTCGCCCGACCAGCGGGTGCTGTGGTGGGCGACACGCGAGATCGTCACCGACGACTGGCGCGATCTCGAATTCTCGTGGTCGCCTGACGATCTGCGCAGGGTCAAGTTCCTGGAGTGGACCGCCGACCCGGGTTCGCGATTGGACGTGAGTTCGCTGCGCCTGCTTCTCGAGATGCCCAAGGTCGCCCGCGAGGAGTTGGTGTTCGTCGAGAGCTACGGGCGGGTCTCCGTCGAGGGATCGCAAGTCGCGCCGCGTATCACGTCGCTCCTCGATCGGGGCACCGACGAGCTTCGCGGCGCGGGCTTCGAGGCCCGCAGCGGGT
>JAKAHF010000344.1 GCA_021815245.1 Actinomycetes bacterium | reverse complement strand
GGACAGCCGGGGCGCGCCTTCGCGCCCGGGCCCGGGCCTGCTACCCCCGGGTGATGCGCCCGTCGCCGTCGATTGGGAGCGGCGGTCCAAGGAAGCGGGGCTCGGGGTGCGTGACGTGGAGCTGAAGGATGGCTTTGCCGCGGGCCAGCCACTCACGCACGCGGAAGCGCAACTCGTTGGTGTACGGCTGGATGTCGGCCACCACGCCGGTGGCCTCCAATCCCAGTTGCCGCGCGGTGTACACAGAACGGGCCAGGTGGAACTCCTGGGTGACGATGAGCGCCGACCGCACCTGGAACACCTCGATCGCTCGATACATCGTGTCGTAGGTGTCGAAGCCGGCGTGGTCGGTGAAGACGTCCCACGGAGGCACGCCGCGCGCCAGCACATACGCGAGCATGACGTTGACCTCGTCGTACTCGGTCTGTCCATGGTCGCCCGACAGCAGCAACTTCTTGACCTTGCCCATCTTGTAGAGCCTGACGCCTGTCTCGAGCCGGTCGGCCAGCATCGGCGACGGGGTGCCGTCAGGGTAGACGCGGGCGCCCAGGACGATGGCCGCCTGGGCGGGCGGTGCGTCTCGGAGGTCGTGAACGATCGAGTCGGCGGCCGAGCGGGTGATCACGAGGTTGGTGATGAGAGCGGCAAGGCCGAACAACACCACGATCACGCCCAGACCGATCGAAGACCAGATGACTATGCGGCGCCGACGACTGCGCTTTCCCATGCGAGAGAGCTTATCACCCCGTACCGGGCCGGCGCCCCGGTGTCTCGTCTCTCGGTTGGCGCGGGCAGGCGCTTGTCGTAGAATTGCTACCCTGCCCGGTTAGCGCATCAGATGCGGGCAGAGAGTCGCACGATGCTCAAGGAACGGGGGTACGTGGCATGGCTATGACCATGACCGAGAAGATACTGGCTCGGGCTGCCGGCAAAGAGTCGGTCGCGCCGGGCGATCTCGTGATGGCGAAGCTCGACCTCGCGCTCGGCAACGACGTCACCACCGGTGTGGCGATCGACGAGTTCGAGAAGGCCGGCTTCGACAAGGTGTTCGACCCGGAGAAGATCGCGCTCATCGCCGATCACTTCACCCCCAACAAGGACATCAAGTCGGCAGGTCTCGTGAAGCAGATGCGCGAGTTCTCGCGCAAGCACGGCCTCAAGCACTGGTACGAAGTCGGCCGCGTGGGCGTGGAGCATGCCTTCTTGCCCGAGCAGGGCATGGTAGGCCCCGGAGACGTGGTGCTCGGCGCAGACTCGCACACGTGCACGTACGGGGCTCTGGGCGCGTTCGCGACAGGCGTCGGGTCAACCGACCTGGCTGGGGCCATGGCTACCGGCGAGGCGTGGTTCCGGGTGCCTGAGACCCACCAGTACGACTTCGAGGGTACCCTGAGCCGCTACGTGACGGGCAAGGACATCGTCCTTTTCACGATCGGCAACATCGGGGTCGATGGCGCGCTGTACAAGGCCATGGAGTTCACCGGTTCGGCGATTCGCGCTCTCTCCATGGACTCGCGCTTCACCATCTGCAACATGGCCATCGAGGCCGGCGGCAAGAGCGGCATCATCGCTCCCGACGACACGGTCAAGGAGTACATCAAGGGTCGCTTCATGCGGGAGCCCCGCTACTACTCCACCGACCCTGGCTACGTCTACGAGAAGAGCTACCACTGGAAGGCCGAGGACGTGCCGCTCATGGTGGCCAAGCCGCACCTGCCCTCGAACACCCAGCCGGCCGAGGAGTTGAACAGCATCAAGATCGACCAGGTGGTCATCGGCAGCTGTACCAACGGCCGCATCGAAGACCTGCGCCAGGCGGCGGAGATCCTGCGGGGCCGCAAGACGCACAAGGACGTGCGCCTGCTGGTGATCCCGGCGACCCAGGCCATCTGGAAGCAGGCCATGGACGAGGGTCTGTTCGATGTGTTCATGGAAGCCGAAGCCGCCATCTCGGCGCCGACCTGCGGACCGTGCTTGGGCGGGCACATGGGCGTGCTGGCCAAGGGCGAGCGGGCCGTCGCCACCACCAACCGCAACTTCGTGGGCCGCATGGGCGACCCGGGGTCGGAGGTCTACCTGGCGGGCCCGTACGTGGCCGCCGCGAGCGCTGTGGCGGGCTACGTCGCTACCCCTGACCAGATCGGCGGAAGGAGGCAGCCATGACGGCCATGAGTCTGTCGGGAAACGAAGCCCCGTCGCCAGGGTGCGGTGGGCATGCCCGAGAGAAGGACGCAGGGAGTGCGAATAGCAGCGCTATTCGTGCGACTGAGGACGCGCTATCGAGCCGCCCAGTGCAGCCTGGAGACCGCGGCTTGGTTTCTCGACAGGCTCCCAAGACTCAACTGCGCGGCAAGGCTTGGACCTTCGGTCGCGACATCGACACC
The DNA here is from genome assembly GCA_021815245.1 of Actinomycetes bacterium. The sequence continues at coordinate 1,643 of JAKAHF010000344.1, read as the reverse complement.
GACCTGATCATTCCGGCGCGCTACCTCAACATGAAGACCGCCGAGGAGCTGGCCGCCCACGTTATGGAAGACGCCGACCCGTCCTTTTCGGGCAAGGTGAAGCCGGGCGACATCATCATCGCCAAGGAGAACTTCGGCTGCGGATCGTCGCGCGAGCATGCTCCCATCGCCATCAAGGGCGCGGGCGTGTCGGTCGTCATCGCCAAGAGCTTCGCCCGCATCTTCTACCGCAACGCCTTCAACACCGGGCTGCCGATCCTGATCGCGCCCGAAGCCGTCGACGGCGTGAAGGAGGGCGACGAACTGACGGTCGACCTCGCCAGCGGCGAGATCAACGACCTGACCACCGGCGTGAAGTACCAGGCGCAGCCGCTGCCGGAGTTCATGCGCGAACTGGTGGATGCCGGCGGGCTGTTGCCTTACCTGAAGAAGCGCGCCGCGGTGGCCTGACGCCGCGACACGAAGCACGGCCGGTGCGGTAAGGCTGGACCCTATGACGACGAGGATGCCTTGCGGCGGGCCGGGTTCACCGCAAGGTGACCCATCTCCCGACGCCTGTGCGGGGGAGGAATCGTGAAACGCAGCCGGAGCGCACAGGTGTTGGGAGATGGGCAAACTGGTGGGAATTCGGGCAGGTGCCCGCTGAAAGGAAGACTATGAACTACAAGATCGCAATTATGCCGGGTGACGGCACCGGCCCCGAGGTTGTTCGCGAAGGCCTGAAGGTGCTCGACGCCGCGGCGGCCCGCACCGGCTTCACCATGGAACTGACGCACTACGACTTCGGCGGCGAGCGCTACCTGCGCACGGGCGAGACCCTGCCCGATTCGGCCATCGAGGAGTTCAAGCAGCACGACGCCATCTTCTTGGGCGCCGTGGGTCACACTCAGGTCGCGCCGGGCGTCCTCGAGCAGGGCATCCTGCTGAAGGCCCGCTTCGCCCTCGACCAGTACGTCAACCTGCGGCCCGTTCGCCTCATCCCGGGCGTCGAGACGCTCATCAAGAACAAGGGCCCCAAGGAGATCGACTACGCGATCGTCCGCGAGAACAGCGGCGGCATGTACACCGGCATGGGCGGCAACTCCCGGCCTGGCACCAAGGACGAGGTGGCCATCCAGGAGATGGTCTACACCTACGACCAGGTGGCCCGCGTTCTCCGTTACTCCTTCGACTATGCCCGCAAATATGGCAAGAAGGCCCGCGGAGTGGGGGAGAACAACACTCTGGCCCTCATCGGCAAGTCGAACGTACTCACCCACATGTACAAGTTGTGGAACCGGGTCTTCGCCGAGATCGGTGAGCAGGAATACCCCGACGTCAAGCGTGAGTACTACCACGTCGACGCCACCTGCCTCTACATGGTGGCGAGCCCGGAGATGTTCGACGTGCTCGTGACCGAGAACATGTTCGGCGACATCATCACCGACCTGGGCGCCATCACGCAGGGCGGGCTCGGCGTCGCGGCCGGCGGCAACATCAATCCCAACGGGGTCAGCATGTTCGAGCCGATCGGCGGCACCGCTCCCATGTGGACGGGCAAGAACGCCATCAACCCCCTGGCCGCCATCGGCGCCGCGCAGATGATGATGGAGCACCTGGGCGAGACCGAGGCGGCGTCGCTCATCGAGAAGGGCATCGCCTTC
>JAKAHF010000343.1 GCA_021815245.1 Actinomycetes bacterium | reverse complement strand
GAGGGCGGGGCGACGCCGACTTCGATTTTCCCAACGGGCTCGTGGTGACCGACGGCGGGAACACGATCTACGTCTCCGACGGCAACAACATGCGCCTGAAGAAGCTCGACAAGAACGGCGAGAAAGTTTGGATCGTCGGACGACCACCCAAGGATATGAACGATTCCTCCCGCCTCTTCGGGTTGCCGGGCGGAATGGTGTTGGTGGGCAACGTGCTGTACGTTACCGATCCGCTCGACGGGACGATTCACCTGTTCCGCGCCGGGGACGGCTCGCAGATCGGCGAGGTGGGCGAGAGTGGTGCGGGCGATGGACAGTTCAGTTACCCATCCCAGATCGCCTGGATGGGTGGCAAACGCTTCGCGGTCACCGAGTGGGGCAACGACCGAGTGCAGATCGTCGATATCGATCCAAAGGGTGTCGAAGCAGCTGCCGCGGACGCGCCATCCGTGGCCCCGAGCGAGACGTCGAATGCGCTACCGGCCCCGGGAGCCTCGATCACGACCACCACCTCAACCGGTTCCCCACCGACCTCCGCGCGGTAGTCGACCGACCAAGGAACGTCGGGGGCGCGGCCTCTCGTTCCACCGGTCGAGCGCCATGAGCGGCCCCAGTGTGCCCGTATCGCCGTGGTTGGCAGATCTCGTATACGCGTTGTCCTTCACAATTGACCACGAGCAGGCGCATGTGTATTCTGTGCGGCGAGGTCTGACCACTGCCAAGAGGGTCTCATTCAGCTACGGAGCCGCAGAGCGCTGAGCCCGTGAAAGTCGGGACCAGCGAGCGCGCCAGAGCCAACTTCGGTCAGCCCGCATTCTCGTTGGTTGGGAGGGAGGTGAGTTATCTTGAGGAAGTTTCTGCTGCCCAGTCTCGTGATGGTTTTCGTTTTCACCTTGACTACCGTCGCTTTCGCGGGCGGTATCCTGCCGGTGAGCACCTCCGTTGCTGGTGAAGGTGGGTACAACCCGCCTACCGCGGGAGTCAATCCCCACGGCCAGTACAGCTCCACCACCGATAAGTGCAAGACATGCCATGCGGTCCACGGTGCGACCGCGGGAGGGGAGGCGCTCCTACGCACGACGATCGCCAACGCCTGCGTCTACTGCCACGTGAGCGCCACCTACTCGATCGTCCATCCGTACGGCACCGATCCGACGCTGTACCAGACGGAGTACGAGAACAACCACGCGGCCGCTCATCAGGGCACCGCTTACAATGGGTGCATGAGTTGCCATTCCGTCCACGGCGCCAACGTGTGGTCCAACGCCGCCGACGGCGTGGACTTCGGCATGATCCTCAGCTCTGATCCCGGCGCGAAGATAGGAGCCAGCAACAACCAAGGCGCCATCGCGGCACCGGTCACGAATCTGACCGATTTCTGCCGTGATTGCCATGATGGGACGGCCCTAGCCCAAGCCAGCTACCAAGGCAACCTCACCTGCTCCGGCACGTGCCACAACCCGCAGATGCTGGTGTCGGACTTCGGCACCCGCAACGGTGTGTCTCACATCATGACCACGACCCTGACCGGCGCGGACGGGAGCACCCAGGTGGCCGCTTTGGTGTCGACCGAATGCCGTAACTGCCACAAGGGTGCGGCGACTTATGCCGACGGCAACAGCTTTCCGCACATCACATCCGGTGCCGATTTCCTGGCTGATACGCACACAGCGACATCGGGCCTCGACGGTGTATGTCTCGATTGTCACCAATGGACGAGCGGCACGACGATGGGTGTCGGCAAGACGTTCTAGGGTGTCCTGGCGGTCTCACCTGTTCAGTGGACATCGAGAGAGGCCCTCTTCGGGGGGCCTCTCTCGATGTCGTGGGCGCGCTGACGAGAGAATGGGCTGGTGACGGCAGAGACCGACGGCAGGCGCCTCGTTCTTGCCGGGAAGGTCCCGGCGGCCGCATCGGCTTCCGCGGCGTGGTCCCTGCGCGCGGTGCTTGGTGCCGCGGCGTTCGTGATTCTGACGGTTGCTCTCCCCCTCGCCTTCTCCTGGACCGTCGCAGCCACGTTCTACACACCCAAACTTCTGCCGTTGTACGTTGGGGCATCGATTGCCGTGCTGGCCGGGTACGGACTCGGCGCCCCTGTGCGGGTCGGAGGAGGGGCGCATGGATCGCGCTCGTGGCGAGGGACGGCTGTTCTGTTCGCCGGGGCGTTCCTCTTGTGGGGCGTGGTTAGTGTGGTCACCGCGACCGGTCGATGGACGGGCGCGCTCGGGACGTACGATCAGGGGACAGGGTGGTTGTGGATGGCCGCGTCGCTCGCGACGTGGGCAGCCATGAGTCGTCTTGGTTTCGCCGAAGGGCGTCTGCGGTGGCTGCTCAGGCTGTTCCTGCTGGGGGGAATTGTCGCGGCGGTGCTTGGGCTACTGACGGTGGCCCACTGGGAGCCGCTCCGCATGCGGCTCGGGTTCAGGGGTGACGGACGCGCGTCGAGCACGTTGGGAAATCCTCTGTATTTCGGTTCCTATCTGTCGCTGGTTATCCTCGTCGCTTTCGATCAGCTCGCGGTGTGGTGGGGCCGGGCACGTGCCGGAGGAGATGGGGCCCTTTCCGGCGGGGGGAATGGACCTATGGGAGCTATCCTTCCGGCCGTTGCGGTGCTCGTGGGTATTGCGGCCCTGATTTCGACCCTATCACGGGGAGCCTGGCTCGGCGTGATCGTGGGGTCGGTTGTGTGGGTCATTGCCGGCCTCCGAACCGGACGGGTGACGACGCGTCCGCTGGCCGTCGCAGTCGGGGTGCTGATCCTGGTTGTGATTGTCGCAGTGACGGAGGTTCCCCGACTCTCGGTTGCACGCCTTGAACCGGGGGCCCGGGTGGGCGCGGCGGCGTCCGACGTCAGCATGGGCACGGTGCGGACGCGCTGGTACATGTGGGGTATCGCCTTGCACGCGATCGCCGATAGGCCGATATGGGGTTGGGGGCCGAACAACTACCGCTTTGCCGCCGCGCAGCATATGACGACGCAGAAGCTCGCGGCCGAACCGGGCACACGCGACGCGGATGCCCACGACCTCATGCTCGAACTCGCCTCCACCTGGGGGATACCCGGCGCCCTCTTGTTTCTCGCCTGGTTCGCGACGGTGTTGGTTGGTGTGGCGCGCGCACACAAGGGCACTGCGGCGCTCGCACTCGGGCTGGCCGCATCGTACTTCGTCGCGTCCGCGACCATGCCTCAGAACGTCGCCGTCACTCCGGTGGTATTCGCTCTTCTGGGAATCTTGACGCCCCGATCCAGAGACGATGTCGGGGATGCTCCGCATTCGCCTGGGGGACGTTTGCGTGCTTGGCAGGCACCGCTGGCGCTCTCCGTGGGCGTGGTCGGGGTCGCGATGTCGCTCTTCTGGGGGATTCGCATGCTTGACGCCGATAGTCACTATCTGCGGGGGGTTCTTGAAGGCAACACCTACCCGGCGGTCCACGAACTCTCGTCGGCCGTCGAGATGATGCCGGTCATCGAGACGTATTGGGCGGCGCTTGGTGTCGCCCAGCTCCGGGTGGGTGGCGCCCAGCCCGATGCGGCCTTCCAGCAGGCCGGCTTGGGGAGTCTCAACCGAGCGCTTGGGCTCGCGCCACGAGACGTCGACACGTTAGACGCGCTGGCTCGAGCCTATCTGAATGAGGGCGACTGGGACGCGGCCCGGGCAGCGGCCGAAAAGGCCGTCTCCTACGCCCCGATAGAGCCCGCGCCTCACGCTGATCTCTCGTACGCGCTCCTCCGACTCGGCGATCGTTCGGGAGCCTTACGCGAAGCGCAGCTCGCGGTGGCCGTGGACACCGGCACTCCGCGCATCTTCTACGAGATCGGCCTGACCTACCGCGACGCCGGCGATGTCGCGCGGGCGCGGCAGATGCTCGAGAAGGCGCTTGCCCTCAGTCCGGCTTTCACCCAGGCCCGGCGGGCGCTGGACGACCTGTCGGCCTCGTAGACGAGGCCGCCGTACGCCGCGCCACCATGACCTCGCCGCGTCACCATGGCTTCGCAGAGAACGCTACCGCAGCCTGCGGAGCGCCTCG
>JAKAHF010000342.1 GCA_021815245.1 Actinomycetes bacterium | reverse complement strand
TGCCCACGCGGGTCCTTATACTCATGTTGACGACCACATAGGCCGAGTCGGTCACTTCGATGCCGATCATCGAGAACGGCGAGCCGACCGGGCCCATCGAGAAGGGGATGACGTACATGGTGCGACCGGCCATACAACCCTCGAACATGCCGGTCATCTTCGCCTTCATCTCAGTGGAATCGGCCCAATTGTTGGTCGGACCCACCTCCACCTGATCGGTGGTGCAGATATAGGTACGATCCTCGACCCTGGCTACATCGCTGGGGTGCGACCGAGCGAGGAAGCAATTGGGCCTGAGGGCCTGATTCAGCGGGGTGAATGTGCCGTGGTTGACCAGCGAGTCGCACATCTGTTTGTACTCCTCGGCCGACCCGTCGCACACGTGAACGTCCACCGGCTTGCAGAGCCGTTTGACGTCCTCGAGCCAGGCGCGTAGTTCACCGTTGCTGATAGCCTCGAGTCCGGACGCCATACTGTTTCCTCCTTCTGGTGGGGCTGCTGAAGAACGAAATCAGCCGTTGAGGTGAAATGGACCACCCGATGCTGTCTGGCGGCCTGGGATTTCGTTCTTCAGAAGCCTCCTAGGTGCACGAAAGCCGGCACGGCACTTCGTGAGTGTCGCTGCCGGCCTTGGACATGGCCGGTGGAGCGGTCATCCCTCCGCCGGTCTGCAGACAGCAACATACCACATGAGCTGGGGTTGCTGCATTCTGCGTCTGTCGACTCGACCTCGACACCGTGAGAGACAAGATCACTCAGTCTCAACTCGCCCTCTCTCGTCTCCCCCTACGTGTCGAGTATCTCCCGCACCCTCCGCAACAGAGTATTCAGCTCGAACGGCTTCTGCATGAACTCGAGGTTCTTGGCGACGTCCATGCCGGGCCTCATTGCCTTCTGCGCGTAGCCCGACATGAACAGTACTCGCAAACCAGGGAAGTGCCGGCGCATTCGATCGGCGACCTCTACGCCGTCCATTCCACCAGGCAAGACCATGTCCGCTATCAGAAGATCGGGAGCTGCATCACTGGACTCAAGCCAGGCCGAGATCTCCGACCACGAGCCGCCGCTTCGGACCCGATAGCCAGCCACGGCAAGCGCATGCGTGATGAGTTGCCGAACCCCTTCCTCGTCTTCGACGACGAGAATGGCTTCCGATCCGCCTCGCGTCTCCCTTGGCCTAGAATGAAGCCGACGGGCGGTCGCCCGCCGCGACACAGCCGGCAGGTAGATCGTAAAGGTGCTGCCATGGCCCAGCTCCGAGTCGATGGTGAGGCTGCCCCCGCTCTGCTTGACGATGCCATAGACGGTTGAGAGACCTAGTCCTGTGCCTTTGCCCTGCTCCTTGGTCGTAAAAAAGGGTTCGAAGGCATGGTTCTTCGTCAGTTCATCCATGCCGCACCCTGTGTCGGACACCGCGAGCGTGACGTACGGTCCCGGTTCGGCCCAAGGATTGAACCGCGCGAACTCCTCCCCCACGTCGACATTTGCTGTGTTGATCGTGAGTCGTCCCCCAGTCGGCATCGCGTCCCTCGCATTCACGACGAGGTTCATGAGCACCTGCTCCATACGAACTGGATCAAGCTCCGTGGAGTCGAGATCTGGATCGAGCACCAGGTCGAGGTCGATGTTCTCTCCCACGGTGCGTCGGAGAAGGTCCTCTATTTCCTGAATCACGTCGTTGAGACAGAGCACCTGAGGTCGCAGCGTCTGTCGGCGCGAGAAGGCCAGAATCTGCCGAGTGAGATCTGCAGCACGGTCTGCCGCCTTCTTGATCTCTACAATGTGGGCGCGCGCCGAGCTTGCAAGCTCATCGGTAGTCATGGCCAGTTCGGCGTAACCAATGATGGCCATCAACAGATTGTTGAAGTCGTGGGCGATTCCGCCTGCGAGCTGCCCGATCGCCTCCATCTTCTGAGCTTGGCTGAGTTGCTCCTCCGCCGCGAGTAGAGCTTCCTGCGCACGCTTCAGTTCGGTGATATCCTGATTTGCTCCCTGAGCCTTGATCGTTCGGCCCAACTCATCTTTCGTGATCACGATGCGCACTGCGACATGCCGAACCTCGCCGTCAGGGCGCACAATGCGGTGCTCGGTGTAGGATCGATAGTTCGGGTCGGTCGCTTCGGTCGCCCTCCTGCCCGATTCAGAAAAGGCGTCCTGCTCATCCGGATGAACGAACTTGCGGGCATACACATCCGCAGGCATCAGGTACCCGCCTTCGGCCTCTGCGGTCGTGCCATAGAGTTGATAGAACCGGTCGTTGAAAGTGAACAAGCCCGAGTCGGTGTCGAACTCCCAGTTCACCAGACCCGCAAGATCCATCGCATTCTCGAGCTGAGCTTCGCTGGCCCTCAAAGCTTCTTCTACCCGCTTACGATCGCTGATGTCTTGGCGAAGTCCGATGACTCTCGTGGGAGAGCCGTGCGAATCGCGTGTCACGCCGTACCCGACGACACTCACCCATCGGTACGTACCATCCGCGTGCCGCATTCGCGCTTCGTACGCGTAGACATCGGAGTCTTCTCGCAACACCTTCTGTATCTCGCCGGCGACTCGGGCGCGGTCCTCCGGATGGACCCTCTCCAGCCATTCACCGCGGTCTCCTACGCCGGAACGCGGCTCGTACCCCAGCATCGTGTAGTAGGTGGGTGACGCATACCAGAGATCCTGCGTCACGTCCCAATCCCATAGGCCGATCTGGGCGGCTTCGAGAGCAAGCCGCATCCGCTCCTCAGAATCCGAAACGCGAGCCTCGAGCTCCTGGCGCTCGGTAACATCGCGGCACACATAGAGGGCCGTCCCCCCGCCGATCGCCACCTTCTTAGCGGTGACCAGGAAGTCCCTCCTCATGCCGTCCTTGCGTGTGATTGAGCACTCGAGGTTGCTGATCTCCCCACGGGTCTCGAGATCACCAGGCGCCGCCACCTCCCGACCCAAGAAACTGGCGATGGTGCCGGTCGCGGCCACTTCCTCCTCTGTGTAGCCGAGCACCGGCAGCACGTTGGCGCAGATGTAGATGAACCTGCCTTCGTCGTCCGTGACGAACACAGGATCCACTATGTTTTCGAGTACCACCCGAAAGAGCAGTTCGGACTCGGAGCACATCCCTTCTCCTGATCCTGTCTCCATGAATGGCGATCCCATGGCAGTCTACCCGTGCGGCAAGACGTGATCAGGGGGCGATCGCCGCACGGACCGCCTCGAGCGTCCCTGCCGACTGCAGCTTCTCGTTCTTGTGCGCGATGAACTTCGCATACTCAGAAATGAAGATCTTGCCGGGATCGCGCAGATCGAATTTCTCGGGGTAGTCGCGGAAGAACTCACGGTGTACCCGGGTCCACACCAGGCGACCATCGGTATCGATGTTCACTTTCGTCACTCCCAGAGGTACGGCGTTGACGAACTCGTCTTCGTTGACGCCCCTGGCGCCCTTCAGCGTCCCGCCGGCCTCGTTGATGCGCCGCACCTCGTCCTGTGGCACCGACGATGAGCCGTGCATCACGAGCGGAAAGCCGGGCAGCCGCTTCTGAATCTCCGCGGCGACATCAAGACGGAGAGCCTGAGCCCCGCTGAATTTGTACGCCCCGTGACTCGTGCCTATCGCGACGGCCAGGCTGTCACAACCCGACTCCCTCACGAAGATTTCGGCCTCGGCCGGGTCGGTGAGATGCGCGTTGTGCTCCTCAACCTGCACGTGCTCCTCCACCCCGCCGAGCTGTCCCAGTTCGGCTTCGACAGAGATGCCCTCGGCATGGGCGGCCTCGACGACCTGGCGGGTGATGCGGATGTTCTCCTCCAACGGCTCCGCCGACGCGTCGATCATCACCGATGAGTAGAAACCGCTCTCGATGCAGTCGAGCGCGGTGGGCAGATCGCCGTGGTCGAGATGAACCGCGAAAACGGCTTCGGGAAAGATCTCAGCCGCGGCCTTGATCATCGCTTCGAGCATGCGCTTGTCGGCATACGAACGGGCGCCCTTGGAAATCTGGATGATGAACGTAGCCCGGGAATCGAGGTTTCCCTTGAACAGCCCCA
>JAKAHF010000341.1 GCA_021815245.1 Actinomycetes bacterium | reverse complement strand
CATGTCGGAAGTGTTGGTGGTGACGTAGAAGTGATGGGGCCAGCGGCCCGCGACCTGGCCGACCGTGGCCGCCGCGATCGTGGAGTTCTGAACCGTGATCCCCTTCGTGTACATCACGAAGAACGGGTTCTGTACGCCATCGAGCACGGTGCAGTCACTGAAGATGATGTCGTTGGAATACTGGCCGTCATAGATGGTCTTGAGCGCGTACTCGCCCTTGTCGAAGGTGACGCCGGTCACGGCCAGGTTGGTGGTGCCGCGAACGGTGATGAGCTGCACCGACGGGTACTGCGACGGGAAGGTCGGGCCCGGGGTCACGGTGCCTGTCAGCTTGAGGTTCCTGATTGTCACGTTGGTCGTGCCGTTCTGCAGGTACAGCAGTGAGCTGCGGGCATCGGTGCCGGCGTCATAGAGCTGCAGGGCTGAGGTCGACCCGGCTCCCTCGAGCGAGATGTTCGACGGGATCCTGAGGCCGATGTTGCCGCTCGTACGCATGAAGTAGGTGCCCGCGGGGAAGTAGACGCCCTTGCCCGCCGCGGCCGCCGCATCGATGCAGGCCTGCACGGCCGCACGGTCATCGGTCGCGCCGTCGCCCTTGGCACCGTAGTCCTTGACGTTCAGCGTACGGCTGGCCAAGGTCGTGGTAGTCGTGGGAGCGGCTGTCGTGGTGGTCGTAGGCGGCAACGTGGTCGTGGGCGCCAGTGTAGTCGTAGTGCTCGACGTGGTCGTGGTCGGCGCCACGGTAGTGGTGGTCGTGGCGACCGGCACTGTCGGCGTCGGGGTGGCCGCGACGGCCGTAGTCGTCGTGGTGGCCTCGGCCGTGGTGCTCGTCGTGGTGCTCGACGTGCCGGTCATACCCTTGATCATCACCGCGTCGACGTAGATGTCGGAGCCGCGCGACCGGGGGTTCTTCTGACCGGTCCACGAGATCGTGACGGTGTGCACTGTGTCGGTCAGGGTGCCGGTGCTGTAGACGGGGGCTTGGTAGCGGGTCCTCGAGTTGTAGAGGTCGACCCGCACCGGTGCGCCGCCATCGAGGGTCACTTCGGCTATGCCGCACGAAGTGCCGGGCCTGGAGATCCAGGTGAGGCTCGTGCCGACGAACGTCACGCTCATCGACGCGCCCGAACGCGTGTACCGCACAGCACCGCTCGAATAGCCCCCGGAGCGCGCCGTCTTCCACGCGCCGTCGAACACTAGGTTGGGGTCGGTCTCCTCGTAGATGACGCCCGCGGATGTGGGTGTCGCGGTCGTCAACTGGCCGGTGGTCGTGCTGGTGCTCGCTGTCGCCGTGGTGGTCGTCACCCGCCAGAGCAAAGGATTGATCGTAAGAGCTTGGGCAACGGCGGCGAAGAGAACGACGAGAAGAGTGGCTGCGATCAGTGCTGCTGCTACTTTCAGGGGCCTGCGGGGTCCTGAACCGCGTCTGCGCGTATTGTCCATCATGCCTCCCAACGCGAAGAGCCGGTTCGAAGAGGCATGAGACCTTCGAGAGCAACTCAAGAGACCTCGGCAACCCGGCCGACTCAACGATTTGAGTCCCGTGGCTTTGCGCCCCCGCCTCACGACGGGTATGCCTTTTCGTTCGTGCTACGTTTCTACTCCCAATGCAATTATCGACACGGGCCTTGGTTACTTGAGCGGCGGGCGACGCGGGACGAGCCTCGCGGTAGGCGGCGCGTCACCATGAGGGGTCAGACTTGGATGCGGTCGAAGAGCCGGGCGCTGGACTCCAAGGGCGTGGCTATGCCCATTCCGGCGCTCCGGTGCCGCCGGCTGGGCTATCCGCTACGAGTTCAGATCGAAGGTCTTCGCGATAGTCAGCAACTTGTTGAAACTCTCCAATTGCGACCATCGGGACCCGAGGAATCTCGGGAGTCCGACCGAGCGGCCCCAGCGCGCGAGGTGGACGGCGTCCACGGCCTTGGCGGCGAGGGAGAGTTCCACGTTCACCCGGCAGGGGACTTTGCGATACCCGAGTTTCTCCAGGAACGTGTTGATGGTCGTCGGATGCGACAACGTTCTTGTTCCATTGGTGACGTAGCGCATGCCGCCGTCGAGGTAGTGCTTCGAGAGGGTGTAGAACAGTGCCGCATTCGGCTCATGCTTGTGGAGTTCTGGATCCGATTTCGCGCTGCTGATGTCGACCGCTCCGTCGATCACGAGACAGATGGCGTAAGCCGCCAAGCGGTTGTCGCAGAAGGCGCCCCAGAACTCTGCTCCGGGATAGCGCGCCAGCTGCTCGATACCTGTTTTCCACTCGGTCTCGCCCGGCGGCGGTTCTCCATAGCGCTCCACGGCAGAGCGTAGCAGGGGATAGGAGAGGCCGCAGAACTCGGTGAGCTCGAGCCTGTCGACCGAACAGTGCCGCAGGCCTTTGCGTGTCGACTGCCTGCCCGCGGACGAAGCGAGGAGATCGACGTCGTAATTGGGGAGGTCGCAGGCGACCCACCACCATTCGGAGTCGGCGAGCGAGTCCCAGTCGGAGGTCCAGCTGGCCAGCAGAGCTTTCTTCTCGGTCATCGCCCTGCGAAGTACAGTGCGATCGACCTCGAGAGGGACGTGCGGCATGGTGAGCGGCATGAGCACCCGCCCATAGAGATGCCAGGGCACGCCGTCGAGCCAGATCGCGCCCGGCACGTGCTTCGCGTACTCCCGTGCGTCAGTGGGCAAGCCTATGCCTCCGCTAGAGTCTTGGCGACAAGTATGCCAGAGGGCGCCGACGCGCACGATGCGGGGCGGGTCGCGAGAAAGATGCTAACGTCACTCCTATGAACATCCTGCTCATAAACCACTATGCAGGTAGTCCGGATCACGGCATGGAATACCGCCCCTTCTACTTCGCGAGAGAGTGGGTGCGGGCCGGTCACCGTGTGCTCATGGTCGCGGCGAGTTTCAGCCATCTGCGGCAGGTCAACCCAGAGTTCGGAGGGACCAGGCTCCGCGAGACCCACGACGGGGTGGACTACCTGTGGGTGAAGACGCCGCCGTACCAAGGCAACGGGACCAGCCGGGTGCGCAACATGCTCACGTTCATGTGCCGTCTCGGCCTGCAGTGCCGGCGCGACATCGCCGCATTCGACCCCGACGTGGTCATCGCCTCGTCGACCTACACCTGGGACAACTGGGCCGCCGCGCGCTTCGCGGCGCGCCGTCACGCCCGCTACGTATATGAAGTGCATGATCTCTGGCCGCTGTCTCCCATGGAGTTGGGGGGCATGAATGCCCGGCACCCCTTCATCTGGTCGCTTCAGCGCGCCGAGGATTTCGCCTGTAGACGTGCCGACACGATCGTTTCGCTGCTGCCCGCGGCGAAGGCTCATCTTGTCGAGCACGGCATGGACCCTCACAAGTTCGTGTACGTGCCCAACGGCATCCTTCCCGAGGAGTGGGTCGCCAGCGCTCCCGCGCCCGAGAGCCACGCCGCCGAGCTGCGCGGGCTGAGAGACGAGTTCCCGTTTCTTGTGGGCTATGTCGGCGGGCATGGGTTGTCCAACGCGCTCGACGTGCTCGTGGAGGCGGGAGCCGACGCCCGTCTGAAGGGGGTCGGCATCGTCTGTGTGGGCGCCGGTGCGGAGAAGTCGCGACTGCAAGAGAAGGCCCACGCGCTCGGGAGTTCGGTCTTCTTTCTGCCCCCCGTGCCCAAGCAGGGGGTGCCGGGGTTGCTTGGCCTCTTCGACGCCCTCTACATAGGGTGGGCCCGGAGCCCGCTCTATCGGTTCGGCATATCGCCCAACAAGCTCTTCGAATACATGATGGCGGGAGTTCCGATCATCCACGCGGTGGAAGCGGCCAATGACGCGGTGCGTGAGGCGGAGTGCGGGCTATCGGTCGCGCCCGAAGACGCCGACGCCGTCGTCGAGGGGATCCTCGGGCTTGCCGCTCTTTCGCCCGAGCGACGCAGGGAGATGGGCATACGCGGCCGAAGATACGTCGAGACCAACCACAATATCGCCACCCTCGCGCGCGTGTTCCTTGAGTCGGTCGTGCGGGCCGCCGAGGGTATGAGCGATGGGGGTGCGGCTGAAGGCGGTCCTCG
>JAKAHF010000340.1 GCA_021815245.1 Actinomycetes bacterium | reverse complement strand
ATGTGTGTAATGGTGTCCATAGCCGGTCCCTCTCCGTGTGTGGCTCTCTCTGCGAGGGTCCTCGCAGACAATCCACGGTATACGCGGATGGACCGGTCATTTCATTATGACTAGCGGTCGTAGCAGCCACGCGCCGCCCGGTTGGCCCTCCAGAAGCAACCACCGCACCGTCTCGTCGGCCATGGTCATTCCCGCGGCAGCGCGAAGTGCGGGATCTTCCTCGAGCCACGCGCCGACCTCGGCCGGCACCGGCGGTCTGGTCTGCACGAAGTAGCCGAGGTCGGTCAGGTAGGCGCCGTTCTTCCACTGCACGATGACCAGGTCGCGGGGGTTGGAATACTCGTTGGCGCTCATGCCCGAGACCTTCATACGCTCTCGTTCGGTTTGGTATGTCTCGTCGCCTGACGCCTGGGCTTCGGGAATCAGCAGGTGGATGAAGTCCGTCTTCTGCCCGTTGGCCACGTAGCAGACCGCGTTGCATACTGTCGACAAGCACTGCTGCGTCATGTCCTGCGGCAGGTAGGCCCAGGGTACGGTCGTGGTGGGTGTGATGGTCAGATCGGGCAACGGGGTCTCACCGCTCGCGATCACCGAAACCAGGTAGCTCACCATCTCGACCAGTTGGTCGCGGTCGAGCGGGGGAGGGGCATCCTCGGGCTCGAGAGCGGTGGAGTAGGCATTGATGACAACATTGTCGGGCATCGTGGCGAGCAGGTGGTGGCTGACGAGGCCCTTGCCCGATGGCAGTGTACGCGTGGTGAGAAGGGCGCGCATGGTGCCGGGCACGTCGACAAGGGAGTCGTCGGTGACGGCGGTTTCGTCGGGCTGCTCGTCGCTACCGAAGATCGTGACGGTGACAGAGGCGCCGTTCGCCCCTGGGATCGAGAGCGAGAAGTCGAGGACAGTCTTGTCCTCGAATCGGAGCTCCACTGCGCTCTTCACCTGCAGTTGGAGCGGGGAGAAACGCGCCACTACCAGTTCGGCCAGACCGCGCACCTGCTCCGACGGCACCCGTTCGGGGTCGGGTGTGTAGTCGGGATACGGCCACGCCGACTCGGGGAGCGGAGCGGGGAACGTGGTCGTCGTGGCCGCCGAGACGGTCGTGGCCGCCGACACGGTCGCCGCCGCGGCCGGCGGCGTGGTCGACTCGGCCGCGGTGTCATCGGTGAATACCAGCACCTGGTCGCCGGAGGGCAACCGGTCGACCAGCTCGTACACGCCGACCGCCATCGCCACCAGCACGACCGCGGCCGCGACAGCCGCCGCGACCCATCTCTGGGCTCGGTGTGGCCGCTTGATCGACCGCGAGTCAAGCCGCTCGGCCAATCCCGCCTTGAAGGCTCGAACGTCGACCCGCGCCCGGTTCTCGTCAAACTGGCGCCGGAGCCGGTCGTCGCCGGAATGTCGCTTGTCGTTCACGGTTTCTCCAGAGTGCGCCTCAGCGCAACGCGGGCTCTGTGCAGATGGCTGTTCACGGCGCCTTCGGAGATGCCCATGACGAGGGCGATCTCGGCTGTCGATAGATCGGCGTCGTAGTAGAGAGCGGCGGCCGTTCGCTGCCGGGCCGGCAGGTGCTGCAGCAGGCTCAGGAATTCGGCCCTCGGAGCCCACTCGACCGCCGTGCCCGTGATGGGGGCCGCGTCGGCGAGCCGTTGCAGCAGGCGTGCGGTTCGGGTGAGCCCGCGCCGATAGTCTTTGCCGCGGTTGATTGCCACGCGGAACAGCCAGGCGTCGGGACTGCCCGCGCTGGTCACGCGGTCCCAGTGTCGGTAGAGCTGCACGAAGGCGTCTTGCGCGGCATCGGCGGCCAGTTCGCCGTCGAGGAAGATCGAGGTGAGGCAGCGCACCAGGCGTTCGGTCTGCCGGTCGACGACCGCTTCGAATGCATGATCCCTGGCCTGCGTCGCCTCGAGCGGCGGAAGTGGCGTCGCCTCGCGGCCAAACGTGCCGAGATGTGTTCCCGCTTTCATGTCCCCCCGCGTGGAGCAGTTTCACGACATTCACGTCGAATGTTGGCTCCCGGCGTTACAGACCGACCATAGCACGGCGCGTCGCGCGGGCCCTGGGTCGACCGCCGGAGTGATTCTTGCGCTTTCTGTTACTTAGGGATAATCTTATAAAAGCGTAAGATTTTAAGAATCATACAATTATGCAAAGGACCAGCGCCCGTTGCAGCCGCATCCGCCGATTCACGCGATAAAGGCCGAGTTCTTCTCGGTTCTTGGGCATCCCGCCAGAGTGCGCATTCTCGAACTGCTGCGCGATGGCGACAACACGGTCGGTGAGCTGCAGGCAGCGCTCGAGCTCGATTCCAGCGGCACCTCGCAGCATCTGGCCGCGCTTCGCCGCCAAGGAATCGTCGAGAGCACCAAGGTGGGCACCACCGTCCGCTATTCGGTGCGTGATCCGCGCATCTTCCAATTGCTCGAGATCGCTCGTCAGATCATTCTGGCGAATCTGGTGGAAGCAGTAGCGCTACTCGAGGAGCTTTCAGCCGCCGAGCCTCCGCCGCCCGGCTCCGAGGAAGATCCGGCAACTCGGTGAGCTACATCGCCATGCTAGCGCTTGCCGGAGCCGCGGTGCTCTCGGTGGGGGGACTCCTGTGCCTGATGCGGAGGTCGTTCCGCTTTGGGCTGGTGGTGCAGGCCGCCGGCATGGCCGCCGTCGGCACCGCCGGATTGCTCGTCATGCTGGGCACCACTCAGATCGGCGCCGTGTTCGGCGGCGGGGCGGGTCTGACGTTCGGCATCGACCGGCTCTCGGGCTACTTTCTCGTCGTGCTCGCGGTGTGCGCGCTACCCGCGCTTGTCTTCGCGGCCGGCTACCTGCCCGGCACGCGGGGCGCACGGCCGGTCGGCATACTGACGGCGGCCTTTCTGCTCGCGATGGCCGGAGTGGTCACCGGGCGTAGCGCCGCGGCGTTTCTTGCCTCGTGGGAACTCATGACGTTGCTGCCGGCCTGCGCCATCCTGGTCTCGCGGCTGGAGGCGGCCGCGCGCCGGGCGGTGTTTCAGTACCTGGCGATCACCCATCTCGGCGGCGCCGGAGTGTGGGTGGCGGTGCTGCTCATCGCGGGTGAGGGGGGCTTCGCCGACCCGACCGTTGTCGGCGCCGGCGGCACGGCCCTGCAGGTCGTCGTGGCGCTCGCGGCGATCGTAGGGTTCGGCACCAAGGCCGGGCTCATGCCCTTTCACTCGTGGCTTCCGCGGGTGCATCCACTGGCGCCGAGTCACCTGTCTGCCCTCATGTCGGGCGTGATGATCAAGGTCGCTTTGTACGGACTGATACGGGTGCTGTTCGTGTGGCTGGGTGCGACACCGGCCTGGGTGGGCATACTACTACTCGTCTTGGGCGGGTTGTCGGCGCTGGGAGGCGTCGTCTATGCGCTCTTCCAACACGATCTGAAGCGGCTGCTGGCGTTTCACTCCATCGAGAACATCGGCATCATCGTGCTCGGACTGGGCGCGTCGCTTCTGTTCAGCAGCCACGGGCAGGCGGCCTGGGCGAGTCTGGCGATGGCGGCTGCGCTGTTTCACGTTCTCAATCATGCGGTGTTCAAAGGGCTCCTGTTTCTCGGAGCAGGATCGTTCGACCGGGTAGTTCACGGCCTGGGACTCGACCAACTCGGTGGCCTCCTGCGGCGCATGCCATGGACGGGCGGGGCCTTTCTCATCGGCGCCATGGCGATCGCCGGTCTGCCCCCGCTGAACGGATTCGTGTCGGAGTGGCTGACGTTGCAGTCGCTGGTGCACGTCGCCGTGGGCTCGGGAGGCGCCGAAGCTGCCGATGTCGTCGCTCGGAGCTTCGGAGCGGGCTCGGCTCTCGTCGGGGCACTCGCCGTAGCCGCTTTGGCGATGACGGCAGCGCTCGCGGTGCTCTGCTTCGCGAAGGTGGTCGGCTTGGTGCTGCTTGGCCCGCCGCGGCGTGAGGAGTGCGCGGAAGCGCGTGAAGTGGCGCGGCCGATGAGGGGCGCGACTGCCGTCATGGCGGCGTTCTGCGTGATACTGGGGCTGGTGCCCGGACTGCTCCTGCCACGGGCGGGATC
>JAKAHF010000339.1 GCA_021815245.1 Actinomycetes bacterium | reverse complement strand
GCCGGTGGAGCAGCTCGCCCGAACTGTCGGCGCTGATGGCGCAGACGTCGTGCGACACTCGCACGACGAAGAGCTGCGCCGTGTGATCGCCCGGCGCCGCGTCGTCGGCCGTGCCCTCGTCATCGGAGTACTTCTCAGCTTCACCGGTAAAATCCGCTCCGTTCAGGATCTCGCTGCGCACCTTCTCCGCCTCGCTCCTCGCCGCGGCCCACTCGGCCTGCGTAGCCGTGGAGCTCCTCGTGTCCTGATCGATCCTCGCGAAGGGAGAGATGAGGATGTGGCGCACTGCGCGCGACTCCTGTTCCACGTACTCGGCCTTGTGCTGCTCGTAGTACTCCTGAACTTCATCGTCGGTCACGGAGATGTCAAGCGTCACGGCAGCTTTCATGGTGTCGAGCCACAGACTGTCCTTCAGCGACTGAGTGAACTGCTCGAGCGTGACGTTCTGCTCCTTGAGGGCGGCTTCGAATTTGGCGTCGTCACCCATGAACATCTGCTTGACCTTGGCAAGCTCTTCTTGTACATCGCGCTCGGTGACCGAGACGTTGAACGCTTTGGCTTCCTGCCGAAGGACTTCGAGCGTTACCAGATACTCAGCCAAACCTCGTTTGAACTTGTCGTACTCGTCAGGCTGCGCGTCTTTGTCGGGAGCCCTGCCCGCGGCCTCATAGGCGGCGGCAAGCGCGTCGAAGGTGTCCTGTGAGACAAGCTGCATGCCGACTTGGGCGATCGCGCCTTGGGGCAGATCGCTCTGGCAACCGGCAAGCGCGAGAGTCGATAGAGCGAGTGACAGAACGACTACGGTCAGAATGGATCTTCGAATCCCGATCGACCTCACGTGTAGCGGCCTCGCTTTGTCGCCCAGCGAACTAGGCTGTTTCGTTCCCCCCGGAGAGGGCGAGTATATCATCCAACACCTCGCTGACTGCCTGACGGGGGCCGCGCGTGTCGCTCCGTAGACCCAGGGACAACTGCCCCTGTAGGGACGCGTAGACGTATCTGCGGTCACGGTCGCGCAGCTTCTCGCGCGAACCGGCCGGCAATTGCAGCCCCGTGACAAGCAGTTTCTGTTGCCGCAACGAAAGAGAATCGGCGCCCAGATTCTGCAGCGTCACCCTCACCTCCCCCAGGAATATCAAGTTGTCGACCGGCAGCGGGATCTCGCCGAACCGATCGGTGAGCTCGGCCCGCAGATCGGACAGTTCGCCCATATCCACAGCCGAGGCGATTCGCCTGTGCAGGTCCACACGCGCCGCCTCGTAACCTATGAAGTCGGCAGGCACGTGAGCGTCGATGCCGATGTCCACCCTTGGCACCTTCTCGATGCGCACCTCTTCTCCCGACAGGGCGGCCGTGGCCTCCCGCAGCATCGACAGGTACATCTCGAAACCCACTGCCGCGATCTGCCCCGACTGTTCCTCTCCCAGCAGCTCGCCCGCGCCCCTGATCTCGAGGTCTCGCATGGCGATCTTGAAGCCCGAACCCAGCTCGGTGTAGTCGGCCAGCGTCGACAGACGGGCCACGGCTTCTTCGGTGAGCGCGGCCTCGTCGGGATGGAAGAGAAACGCGTGCGCCACCCGGGTCGACCGTCCGATGCGGCCACGGATCTGATAGAGCTGGGCCAAGCCGAGCAGATCGGCCCGGTCGACGATGAGCGTGTTGGCGTTAGGTATGTCGAGGCCGCTCTCGATGATGGTCGTGGTGACCAGCACATCGGAATCGCCGCGCAGAAAATCGAGCATGACCTGTTCGAGCTGCTGCTCGGGCATCTGGCCGTGCGCCACCGAGAACCGCACCTCGGGCATGAGCTCACGCAGGCGGGTGGCCGCCTTGTCGATCGTCTCCACCCGGTTGTGCAGGTGGTAGACCTGGCCGCCCCGCTCGACCTCGCGGGCGATCGCCCTCGTCACCATGCCCTCGTCATAGAGACCCACGTAGGTCTGGATGGGATGGCGGTCGCGCGGCGGCGTCTCGATGATGGTTATGTCGCGCACTCCCGAGAGCGACATCTGCAGGGTGCGCGGGATGGGCGTGGCCGTCAACGTCAGCACGTCGACCTTGACCTTGAGTCTCCGCAACGCTTCCTTCTGGGCGACGCCGAACCGCTGCTCCTCGTCGACGATGACCAGCCCAAGGTCTTTGGGCGTGACGTCTTGTGAGAGCAGCCGGTGTGTGCCGATGAGCACGTCGACCGACCCGGCGGTGAAGTCCTTGAGTATCTGTCTTTGCTCCGCGGCCGAGCGAAAGCGCGAGATCATCTCCACCTTCACCGGGAACTCGGCGAAGCGCTCCCTGAACGTGCCGTAGTGCTGCTGGGCAAGGATGGTGGTCGGCACCAGGACCATGACCTGCTTGCCGTCGAGCGTGGCCTTGAATGCCGCTCGCAGTGCCACCTCGGTCTTGCCGTAGCCGACGTCGCCACACAGAAGACGATCCATGGGCCGTTCGGACTCCATGTCGTCCTTGATGGCGTCGATGGCCCGCAACTGGTCCTCGGTCTCATCGTAGGGAAACGCCTTCTCGAACCGCACCTGCCACTCGCCGTCCTCTGAGAAGCTGTAGCCCTTCTTCGCCTGCCGCAAGGCATAGAGGTGCAGCAACTCTCCGGCCACTTCGCGCGCCGCTTTGCGGGCGCGGCTCTTGACGTGCTCCCAGGCTTTGCCGCCGAGCTTCGAGAGCGCCGGAGCGGCTCCACCGGCGCCCACATAGCGCATGACCTTGGAGATCTGGTCGTGCGGCACGTAGAGCATGTCTTTGTCTTTGTAGCTGAGGTCGAGGTAGTCGCGCGTGACTCCGGCCACCGTCTTGGTGGAGATGCCCTCGAAGCGACCCACGCCGTGGTCCTCGTGCACCACATAGTCGCCCTTGCGCAAGTCGCGGAAGCTCGAGAGCTCGAGGCCCACGAGTGGCTTGCGCGACACCGCGGCCTTGTGCCGCCGCGGAAAGACCAAGGCGTCGGTGAGCAGCGCCAGCTTCATTTCGGGAATCATGAAGTGCCGGCGGTGCGGCACGGGCAGGAACGACACACCCGGTTCGGGGCCGATATCCACCCCGCCACCGGAGGAAGTGCCGGCAAGCGCGCCCTTGACTCGAGTCAGCACGTAGCCGGCCCGCTCGGCCTCGGCCCGCTGCTCGAAGGCGATGACGACGCGGTAGCCCTCCTTCACCAGCCGCTGTATCGCGGCCTCGGCCTCGGGCAGGTTGGTGACCGGCATCTCGGCGCTCGTGGCCCGCATGGTCACCTTGGGTGCGGCATCCTCGCCGGCGGTCATGCCGAGAGAGCTGAACGTCACCCCCGGCAGACCTCGCAGATGCTCTTCTACCTCGGTCCACGCGAGATACGCGCCGGCATCGGTTTGCGCCTTCTCGTCATCTTCACCGAGCACGTCGGCCAGGTCGCCTTGGAACGCCTCGACCCGTGCCGCGGCACGTGCCGGATCGGTACGCACGAGCAAGGTGTTCTCAGGCAGCAACCGCGAGAGCGGCACCGGAGCCTCCCCCGCCCCCTCAGCGGCGGCATAGAGCCGCACTCGCTCGAGCGGGCCCAACGACCTCTGGGAATACACCGAGAAACTGCGCAGACTCTCGATGTCGTCGCCCCAGAATTCCACACGCACCGGGTACGTCTCGGTAGCCGGAAAGACGTCGATGATGCCGCCGCGAACGGAGAAGTCACCGGCATCCTCGACTTGGTCGACGCGCACGTAGCCCAGCGCCACCAGGCCGCGCACCGCGGCCTCGAAGTCCTGCCTGCCCCCCGCCTCGAGAACCAACGGCGGCGCCTGCGGAGGCACCACGCCTTCCATGAGGGTCGTTGCTTCGACGACTATGACCGGTCTGCCGGTCTTCGTCACCAACGACCCGCGCAGCGCGATGACCGCCCGCGCGCGGCGCCCGGCGATCCTCGGCTTGACCTCGCCCTCGGAGCCGTACCAGACTCCGCGCGGAGGCAGGTATGACACCGGCCGATCAGGACAGTAAAGAGCGAGTTCGTGCTCCAACTCCTCGGCCAGCTCCTGGTTGGGGGCGACGACGAGGGCCGGCCGGTC
>JAKAHF010000338.1 GCA_021815245.1 Actinomycetes bacterium | reverse complement strand
AGCTCCCATTTTCGCCATGGTGGTTGAAGGACCGACGGTCGTCAGCATCGTTCGCCGCATGATGGGGGCTACGAATCCTCTCGACGCCGCTCCGGGCACGGTTCGGGGCGACTTTGGGCTCGATGTTCGTCGCAATGTTGTGCACAGCGCCGACAGTCCTGCCAGCGCCGAGCGCGAGATCGGCATCTTCTTCCCTGAGGGCGGAGAACTCAAGCCCTGAAAGGCGGGTATGGGGATCGATTTCCCAGCCAGCTTCAGACTCGTTCTCGCGTCGCAGTCTCCCCGGAGGCACTCGCTCCTGCGTGACGTGGGTGTGCCGTTCTCGGTCGTCGCTTCTGAGGCGGTCGAGTTGTTGGAGGGCGATTCAGCCGCTGTCCTGGCTCAGGTGAACGCGAAGGCAAAGGTGGACGGCGCCGTCCTTCCACCCGATCTGCCGACCGGCACCTTCGTGCTGGGCACCGATACGTTGGTCACCGTCGACGGGGTGGTCATGGGCAAGCCCGCGACTGCCCGCGAAGCTGTCGAGATGATCAGCCGGCTTTCGGGCCGCGTGCATCAGGTCGTGTCGGGGGTGGCCCTTTGCCGCACCGGCGGCGAGACATGTGTGGCCGTGGCAACGACCGATGTCGCGTTTCGCCGTCTGGACGCCGAGGAGATCAGAGCGTATGTCGACTTGGGCGAATGGAGGGGCAAGGCGGGGGGTTATGCGATCCAAGGATTGGCCGCCTTCTTCGCATCTGAGGTGCGGGGTGAGTACAGTAACGTCGTTGGTTTGCCGCTTTGTTTGCTGGGCGGGTTGTTTCGTGAGCAGGGCTTCGATCTCATGAAGCGAAGATGGCTATCTGGCGATCAGGAGGCGGTTCCTCGGTGAACTCCGAGCGGTTCGGAGGTGTATACCGCCCGCTAGTGAGTATTGACGTATAATACCGGCGCTTGAACGTGGATGATCCTCGGTCAAGCGTACTGTCGAAGGTTCCCGGTCAGGTCAGCTTCGGCACGTCTATGGAGGTAGCACAATAGCCTTCACTGAGTTCATCACCGGCTTCGCCGGGCGCGATATGGCAGTCGATCTGGGCACGGCGACCACTTTGGTCTACGTGCGTGGGCGTGGGATAGTCCTCTCCGAACCTTCCGTTGTCGCTATCGATTCGCGTTCGGGCGAAGTACTTGCCGTAGGTGGTGAAGCCAAACGCATGCTTGGGCGCACCCCGGGCACGATCACCGCCATCCGTCCACTCAAGGACGGTGTCATCGCCGACTTTGACGTCACCGAGCAGATGCTCCGCCACTTCATCCAGCGCGTGCACCAGAATCGCTGGGCGCATCCGCGCGTGGTGGTGTGCGTGCCTTCGGGCGTTACCGGTGTGGAGCGGCGTGCGGTGGAAGAGGCGACGATCAGCGCGGGGGCGAGAAGCGCGTATCTGATCGAAGAGCCGATGGCGGCCGCCATCGGCGCGGGACTCCCGGTGGCCGAAGCCACGGGCAGCATGATCGTCGACATTGGCGGTGGTACGAGTGAAGTCGCCGTGATCTCGCTGGCGGGCATCGTCGTGGCGCAATCGGTGCGCATCGGAGGCGACGAACTCGACGAGGCGATCATCGCCTACATCAAGAAAGAGTACAAACTCATGATCGGTAGCCAGACCGCCGAGGAGCTGAAGCTCGAGATCGGTTCGGCCTACCCGTTGGAGCACGAAGAAGAGGCCGAGATCAGGGGCCGCGATCTGGTGACGGGTCTGCCCAAGAACCTCGTCATCTCGTCAGAAGAGGTCAGAGAGGCGATCGAGGAGCCCGTGGCGGCCGTCATCGACGCCATCAAGTCGACGCTCGACAAGACTCCGCCCGAGCTTGCCTCAGACATCATGGACCGCGGCATCATGCTGGCCGGCGGCGGTTCATTGCTGAGAGGCATGTGCGAGCGGGTGCGCGAGGAGACTCAGATGCCGGTTCACCTCGCCGAGTCACCTCTTACTTGTGTCGCCGTCGGCTCCGGCCGGTCCCTCGAAGAGTTCGATACGCTCCACCGTATGTCGATGAGGACCAAGAGACGCCGCTACTAGAGCAGCGGCCGCTACTAGGTAGCGGGGGGCATGATGCCACGTAACAAGGTAGCCTGGCGGAGAGCCGTCTTCGTCGTCTTGATCATAGCTTCGCTGGCATTGCTCACGGTGACATTCCGCGAGGCTCAGTCTGGGCCCGTGCATTCGATCCAGCGGTTTGCGGCGAGTCTGCTCACCCCGCTTCAGTCGTGGGGCGCGAAGATCGCCGAGCCGTTCCAGGATGGATACGAATGGTTCAGGACCCTGTGGTCGGCCCACAAGCGCGCGAACGAGCTCGAGGCCGACGTGCAGATGCTGCAGGGCAAGCTCATCCAGCTGGAGGAGATGGCCGAGGAGAACGAGCGTCTCAAGGCCTTACTCGATCTGCGCGACAAGGCCACGTACCCCGACGGCACCGACTTCGAAGTGGCCGACGTCGTGGGCAAGTCTCCGACTCGATGGGAATCGTGGGTGCTGATCAACAAGGGTTCGGCCGACGGAATCCGGGTCGGACTCCCGGTGGTGGGGGCGACTCCCGCCGCGGGAGAGACGCTTGCCGGCAAGGGATTGGTCGGCAAGGTCACCGAGGTCAGCAAGCACACCTCGAAGGTCTTACTGATAACCGATTCGGCCTCGAGTGTGGGGGCGAAGATCCAGGGTCTGCGTGCTGAGGGGCTCGTCGAGGGTTCGCTGTCGGGCAGCTTGTCGATGGACTTCGTCGACCGGGACATCATGATCGACCCGAAACTGGTCATCGTCACCTCGGGGTTCGGGCCCATCTACCCCGCGGATATCCCCATCGGCATCGTTGCCAACGTGGGCGAAGAGGACGTCAACATCTACAAGGAGATCGAAGTGCGGCCTTTCGTCGATTTCCGAGTGCTCGAACAGGTGATGGTGCTGATTCTTCCCGAGGTCGAAGAATGAATCGCCGTGGTCTCGTTGTTCTCGGCAAGGTCGTGGGGCTGTTTGTCATCGCCGTCGCCCTGCAGGTCTTGATCGTGTCACGCGTCAGCGTGCTGGGGGTCACGGCCGATCTCTTCCTGGTGATGACCATCGTCCTCGGCATGGGCAGGGGCTCACTGACCGGCGCGCTGTTCGGGTTCGCCGCGGGCATCGTGGCCGACATAGCCTACCTGCAGCCACTGGGCATGAGGGCGCTCGTGTACGTACTGGCCGGCTACTTCGTCGGCATGGCGGCGCTGCGCCTCGGCAGCGTCGGGCCGTGGGTGGTGTTCCTGGTCGCCATCGGCGCTTCGTTCTCGGCCCAACTCATCTTTGCCATCGTCCAGTTCATCCTGGGGCCGAGGTCGGGTTTCTTCACCATCCTCGGCGTGCAGATCCTCCCCGAGGCGGTGCTCGACGGCCTCATCGCGATCCCCATATACGTGCTCCTCGTGCATCTCGGCATATTGCCCGAGCCGCGAAAACAGCCCTCGTCACCGAAGGCGGTGGCTGAATGATCCTGCAACCGGCCAAGAAGAAGCGGGCCCCCGAAGACGACTCCTTTGTGGGCATCAGAGTGGGAGTATTGCTGCTACTCGCTTTCGTGGTGTTCGGCGCACTCATCTTCAGGCTCTGGTATATGCAGATCCTCTCGGGCGACGAATTCACCGCGTCGGCGACGGGCAACCGTACAAGAACGATCATGGTAGAGGCCCCTCGAGGCGTGATCTACGACCGCAACGGCGAGGCGCTCGTGGTCAACCGGGGCGGCCTGAGCGTCGGCCTGCTGCCTATGGACATGTACGACCCGGCCAAGCAGGCCGTGGAGTTTCAGCAGGAGATCACCGCGCTTGCCGACGTTCTCGACATGTCGGTGGGCGACGTGCTGCAGGCCTACAAGAAGGCCAAGCGGGACGCCTACATGACCTACGCCCTGAAGGAAGACGTGCCCGAGGACACAGTGGTCGTCTACTTGAAGGAGCATGGCGAGGAGTTTCCCGGCGTCATCGTGGAGAAGACCTATCTGCGGGAGTATCCGTTCAGGGCCTTGGCCGCGCACGTGCTG
>JAKAHF010000337.1 GCA_021815245.1 Actinomycetes bacterium | reverse complement strand
CCACATCGACCTGCTCGGCTACTCGGTAGCGGTCGAACTGAGCAAGACCATGGCGCTGCTCAAGGATTCCCGCACCGAGGCGGTCGTGGTCAACAAGCACACCAATCCCGCGGTGTTCGCCGCGCGCGCCGACCAGCTCCAAGCGTTGCAGGCCGCGCTCGCCACCGACAAGAAGTCCCCCAGCGGCGGCATCCTCTGCTGCTCGGGCAGGCTCACCAAGGCGACCGCCGACTTTCTCGTCAAGAAAAACCGCGAAGAGCGCTTCGTGCTCGACGTTCTCGCGGCGCCTGGGTTCGAGACCGGTTGCACCGACGAACTGGCCCAGGTCATGAAGAACCTGCGCATCGTCGACGTGACTCCGCTCGACACCTGGGAGAAGATCAACGCCGGTCTCTTCGGCCTCAACATGAAGTGGACCATCGGCGGCAAGCCGATCGTCACCGCCGTCGACGGCACCTCGTTCTTCAACGCCAAGTACGGCATGGAGGTCGTCTCCAAGCGGCAGCCGACCACCGAAGAGCTCATGGACGCACACGTGGCCTGGATCGGCGCAAAGGCCATCCAGTCGAACTCGTTCGCGTTTGTGAAGAATGCTGTTCTCTTGGCCCAGTGCGGCGGTCAGACCAACCGTGAGGACTCAGCCAAGTTCGCGGGCGAGCGAGCCGATGAGTTCGGGGTCTCGCTGACCGGTTGCGCGGCCGCGACCGACTCGTTCATCTGGGGGCGCGACAACATCGACATGCTTCATCGCATGGGCGTCGCGGTGCTGGTCCAGCCGACCCGCGCGTTGCTCACCACGGGTTCGCTCACGCTCGACGACCCCATCAAAGAGGCCATCGACGAATACGGCATGGTCATGGTGCGGCCGTACCTCGTGGGCGACGACGGCGAAGAGAAGGCGTGGAGGGTTTTCCGGCACCTGTAGGGTCTTCTGCACGGCCTTGTCCCACGACCAGGTACTCCCGAAAACCTGGTCGTGGGATGGTGGCTGTGGTGGCCCCTGGGTCGGGACGGCGCGTGGGCGCAGGTGTGCTGAGACCTACGCCGCCTTGCGCCGTCCGAACAGAAGTACTGTGCGGGCGCTCGCTGACTTCTGCATGACAGGAGCCGGGGGTGCCGCGGATGCCGGCGGGGAAGAGGGTGTTGGCGTTGCCGTGCGATCTCCGCAGCTTGGGCAGGGATGGCCTTGGGCGCGAGGCCTTCCGCATTTGGGGCAATCGACGATTCTCACCTTGGGCTCTTCTTTCTCCGTGGGGTTCCAATACTTGTTTCGGACTGTGACCAAGCCCTCTGAATTAGACCAAGGTCGTATTGAACGTATGGCGTATAGCTGTAGGAGGCGGTAGAGATGGGCTGGTCGGAGAGCTACTGGCACGATGTCAGGCCCGACCTGGAGCGTCTGGGTTGGTGGGCTTCGTCTTCGGCCGACGCTGAGAGCGGAGAGCTTCTCGAGTCGCCCGCGGGCTGTGGTCACGAGGGCGGGGACCATGTCGCGCTATTCGGTGGCCTCGATGCCGCGCAAGACCCCGGGGACGACCCGGGTGGCCGGTGATATCGGGGTCGATCCCCTGCTGCCGGCCAAGACGCGATACAGTTATTCAACCTATGGAACTCTATCTACTCAGATCGTTCCTAGCTGTGGCCGAAGCGCGCAGCTTCAGTGGGGCCGCGCGTGCCACCCACTCGACCCAGTCGGCCCTCAGCCGGCAGATAGCCAAGCTGGAGCGAGAACTGGGCGTGCAGCTCTTCGCCCGCTACGGCCGCCACGTCGACACGACTCCCGCGGGCCAGCTTCTGCTGCCGCTGGTTGAGAGCGTCGTCAGCGGCACCGACCGCATTCTCAGCGTCGCTCGCGAGCAGGCCGGCACAGCCACGCGCAAGGTGCGTTTCGGCGCGGTGCCCAACGTGCTCGCCAGCCTCCTCGCGCCCATTCTCGTGTCGTTTCTGGCGGAGTCGCCCGACATGAGCGTCGACCTGGTGGGGCTCGAGGACGCCATGCTCGAAGAGGCCGTGGTGAGTGGAGAGCTCGACTGCGCGGTGATCACTCCCTGGGGATCGGGACGGCTGGCCACGCGGCACCTGCTCACCGAAGAGATCCTCCTGGTGGTGCCCGAGGAGCACCGGCTCGCCGGTTGCTCGGCGGTCTCGTTCGAGATGCTCGAGAACGAGTCGATACTGCTGCCCTCGGCCACGCACAACTTCTACAACACGGTGGCGGCCGCCATGCGCAAGGCCGGCATCGAGCCGCGTGATCCCTATCGGGCGAACTACCCCGAGCTGACCAAGGCTTTGGTGCGCAAAGGCGTCGGAGTGGCACCCCTGCCGAAGATGCTGGTGACCACCGACGGCCTCGACGGGCTGGTCGCGATCCCGTTCGAGCAGCCCCTCTATCGCAACTTGTGCCTCGCCTATCCGCGGGGCCGCTCGGTCTCGGCCGGCACCCGGGCTCTCATGAACTACATCAGGGCGGCGGTCGCTCACCAGGCGACCTGAGCGCCGCGCATGGGGGCGGCGCTCCCCGCGCGTTCAGACAAACCCGGCTCGAAGCGTCTCAGGCGCCTGGCGAAGCCTTCCGCGCTCCCTCGAATCCCAAAGCGCGCGACACGTTTGCCGCGGCGGTCCTGACGCCGGCAGAGTAGAGCGCCCGCTCCTCGGGCCCGAAGCGCTCCACCGGAGCGACGACACTGAGGCTGGCCCTCACCTGACCATCGGGGTCGAAGACCGGCGCCGCGACGGCGCACATGCCCATGTTCCATTCCTGGACGCCGGTCGCCAGACCCTCGGCGCGGATCTTCTTCAGTTCGGCCGCGAGCTCTGCGGGGTCCGTCTTCGTGAACGGGGTGCGCTTCTCCTGGGGCTGTGCGAGCGCTTCTGTCTGTTCGGCAAGTGGGCGATAGGCCAGGAATATCCGGGTGTGCACGTTGGCCAGACCCGGCATGGCCAAGCCCACGGGGTTGTCCGGCTTGAACGGCCGCGGCGTGAGGACTCGATCAGCGATGACGGCCTCATGATCGACCCTGACCGCCAGAATGACCGTCTCGGTCGTGCTTTCGGCCAATTGCTCCATGTAGGGATGCGCAACGCGTGCCAACTCGGTCGGAGAGAGCATCAAGTAGGTCCCCTTTAGGATGCTGACGCCGAGGTGGTACACGTCCTTGCGGGGATCGAACGATAGGTACTTGGCCTCCTCCAGCGTCCTGACGAGCCGGAATGTGGTCGGTCTCGATATGCCGGCCTGCTTCCAGATCTCGGTGAACGTCCACTCCGGGTGATCGGAGTCGAAGAGACTCAAGATGGCCAATCCCTTCTTGAGCGTAAGCGACAACGGAGTGTTCACGTCGTTGCTCGCTGCGGTCCTTCGTCTCACCGTGCTCCTTCCCTGTCTGTGTCTTGGCCACTCGTCGATCTCGCCGTGTCGTGATGTTGACAGGAACCCGCCGCGAGTGCTAGGGTGCGCTGTGTTCGTTTATAGAACAATAATGTTCAATAAATGAACAAAAGTCAAGTGGTCAACGCGTTCTTGGTAGCGCCGTTTTCAGGGAGGAACTCGATGGAAGACCCCAAGGGAAGGTTGAGCACCAGCGTCACCGACGCCGAGCTACAGCGGCGATGGGACGCGGTTCGTGCCGGCATGCGGGCTAGGGGCATCGACTATCTCGTGATGCAGAACTCCGAGGAGTACATGGGCGGGATGCTCCGTTGGTTCACCGACTACACCGCGCGGCACCAATTCCCGATGACGGTACTGTTTGCCGTCGACGAAGACATGACGGTGATCAACTGCGGGGCCGCGCCACCGGCCGGACAGGCCTTTCCGCCGGCGTGGTTCGCCAGGGGCATCAAGGATCGTCTGGGTGACGTGTATTTCGCCACACTTCCCTATACGGCTCATTACGATGCCCGTCTGGCGGTCGACGTGCTCAAGAGCAAGCCGAATGCCGTGATCGGCTGGGTCGAGCCCACCTTCATCCCGATGACGTTCGCCGACTACCTCAGGGAAAACCTTCCTGGGGCCACGTTCGTCGACGCCACCGAATGGGTCGAGGCGATCAAA
>JAKAHF010000336.1 GCA_021815245.1 Actinomycetes bacterium | reverse complement strand
AGACGCTCGCGGCTCTCCCCGAACTGCACGCCGTGCAGCACGCTCGTCACCCCTTCGGCGAGCAGGATCACGCCGATGCCGACCACGATCTGGTCGAGCCCCAGCCGGACGCTCAAGAAGGCCACTATCGCGGCCACGGCGATGCCGCCCACCACGCCGCACAGCAAGCCCACCCAGTGAGAGTGCCCGTAGAGAGCGCCGTTGAACCCGGCATAGGCGCCGATGAGCATGTACCCCTCCATGCCGATGCCGAGAATTCCCGCCTGCTCGCCCAGCGTCTCGCCGAGAGCGGCGAAGACGAGCGGCATGGCGGCAAAGATCATGCCCGATACGAGGGCCGTGAGGAACGTGGTGCTGAAGACGCCGTTCACGGTCGCCCTCCCTCCGCGGGCGGCGCTCCGTCGCCGGGTGTCGTGACTTCAGCTACCGCGGCCGCCGTGGCGGAGCGCCGGCGGCGGAGCGCCGGCCGGCCTCCCGACCAGGCCACATACTGAGTCACGGCCATGAACAGCAGCACCAGTCCGATGAGGATGAGCACGAAGTCGTGGTCGAGATCGGCGCGACGGGTGGCTTCGTGGGCGCCGATATCGAGCACCGCGTAGAAGCCGGCAAGCGGGATCACCGCCAGTGGATTGAGGCGGGCGAGAAACACCAGGGCGAACAGGGGCAGGCCGAAGCCGGGGTTCCAGTTGGCCCGCATGTAGCCCCACTCCCCGAGGATCTCGACGCCGCCGGCCAGCCCGATCAACGCGCCGCTCGCGAAGAAGGTCAGCACCACCAGCCGCTTCACCGGGAGGCCGGCATGCGCGGCCGCGCGGGGGTTCGCCCCGAGGATGGTGAGCCGAAGTCCCGTGGCCGTGTGCTCGAGCACGTACCAGACGACGGCCGCGGCGACGAGCGCCACCAGGATGCCCGCGTGGATGGTGCTGCCGCCAAGACGGGGCAGAAGCTCCGAGAGCGGCACGCTGCCGGTCTGCGGCTGGTTGGGGCCGGCCCGCCACACCTCCTGGATGAGCAGGGCCCCGAGGTAGGTGCCCACGAAGCTCGTCATCACGGTGGTGACGATCTCGTTGACGCCGAACCAGGCCTTGAGATAGGCGGGCAGCAGTGTCCAGGCGCCGCCCACCGCCATGCCGACGAGGGCCAGCACGACGAGGCCCACGGGCCGGTTCGTCGCGCCCATGACGTCGGGGCCGAGCCCCGCCACGACCGCCGCCGCCAGCACGAACTGTCCGTCACCGCCGATGTTCCAGAGGCCCGCGCGAAACGCGACGATGTAGCCCATGCCCATCAGCAGCAACGGCACCAGCCGCACCACCATGGCCTGCCACCCGACCGAGCTGACGAGGCCCGAGCGGAAGAGATCGCCGTAGAACGCCAGGGGGTTGCGGCCCAGAATGGCAAGGATGATGGCGCCGGCGACCAGGGCCGCGACGATGGGCGTCAACGAGCGGAGCGACCAGCGAAGCGCGGCCGTCCACCGGGAGTCGCGCTGCTGCGACCGGGGGCTCACGAGCCGCCTCCACCCGAGCCGGCCGCCGATGCGTCGACCAGTGAAGCGCCTACCATGAGCTCACCGACACGCTGCTCCACGCCGGAGCCGGCGTTGTCGACGATGCCGGCCAGCTGCCCGCGCGAAAGGACGCCGATGCGGTCGCACGTCTCGACCAACTCGTCGAGATCGGTGGAGATGAGCACCGCCGCCACCCCGTCTCGGGTAGCCAACTGCCCGATCCGCTCGCGGATGGCGAGGGTGGTCTTGAAATCGAGGCCGTGGGTGGGCTTGTTGTAGACCACGACGTGCGGCTTCGTGGCCTGCGGGCCCGCAGACAGCTCGCGGGCGAGGAGCGCCTTCTGGATGTTGCCGCCGGAGAGGGTGCCGGCGGGCGTGTCGGGGCCTGGAACGCGTATGTCGTACTCCTCGACGAGTTCGGTCGCGCGCCGGCGCACGGCGTCTCGCGCGATGGCGCCGAGCCGTGACCAGAAGGGCTGCTCGCCGATACGCTTCAGAAGCAGGTTGAGCGACAGGGGCAGCGTCGCCACGATGCCTTCACCAAGCCGGTCGTCGGTGACGTAGCCCAAGCCCAGGCGGCGGCGTTCCGCCACTCCCGCCCGGGTCACGTCCGTGCCGGCCAGCGAGACCGTCCCATGGACCGCCCGCATCTGGCCTGCCGTCACCTCGGCCAGTTCGCGCTGCCCGTTGCCGTCGACCCCGGCGATGCCGAACACCTCGCCCCGGCGCACAGCGAACGACACCTGGTGCAGCCCCGGCGACTGCGGGCCGGGCTTCACCGAGATGTCTTTCAACTCCAGAACGACTTCGGCGGGCAGGTCGCGGGCGAGCCGGCCGGGCCGCTCGCCCGCCTCCTCCTCAGCGGCATGGCCCAGCTCGGAGGCTTCGTCACCGAACATCATCCCGACGACGGCCTGGTGCAGCTCGCCGGCCTGGCCGGAGCGCAACTCGTTCGGACTCAATCGTCCCGCTACCCGGCCCTGTCGCAGCACCGTGACGCGGTCGCCGAGAGCGAGCGCTTCGCGCAACTTGTGACTGATGACAACGAGGGTCAGGTTCTGCTCTCTGAGCGACCTCAGCACCGCGGCCAGATCGTCGATCTCCCGAGGCGTGAGCATGGTGGTGGGTTCGTCGAGAATGAGCACCTTCGATCCCCGCCACAAGGCCTTGATAATCTCCACTTGCTGCTGCCTGCCAAGGGCCAGGCTCCCTACCACGGCGTCGGGGTCGACGCTCGTTCCCAGCCGCCCGGCCAGGTCGATCAGAGAAGCGCGGGCTCCCCGCCGATCGAGCCGCAGGCGGCGTCCAGCGACCGGACGTTCGCTGCCAAGCAGGAGGTTCTCGAGCACGGTGAAGGTGGGCACCAGTGTCGGATGCTGGTAGACCATGCCGATGCCGTGCGCGATGGCGGTCTGAGCAGAGTCGATCTTCAGGGGGCTACCGTCGAGCGCCACGGTTCCCGCGTCGGGCCGGTACATGCCGGCAAGCACCTGCATGAGCGTCGACTTGCCGGCGCCGTTCTCACCGAGCAGGCAGTGGATCTCACCTCGCCAGAGATCGAGGTCGACCCGGTCGTTCGCGACCACCCCCGGGAACACCTTGGTGATGCCGCGGAGCTCGACCGCCGGGTTGCCGCTCGAGCCGTCCATGCGCGTCAGTCGAGAAGGGCTTTCAGAGCGCTCGCTTCGTAGATCTCCGGCACGGTGACCGATCCGGAGATGATGCCCTGCTTGGCTTCCTCCACGGCGGCCTGCACGTCGGCCGGAATGCGGTCGCCCAGAAGCAGCCTGATGCCCCCGTTCTCGAGATCGAGATAACCGACAGAGGTGCCGTAGGTGCCCTCTTCGATCTGGCGGACGGCATCACGGAGTAGGGGCAGGTAGTCCCAGACGATGGAGGTGAGCAACACGCCTTTCGAATCGATCGATGTCTTGTCACCGATGACGTCGATGAACCACACCTTGTCGGCCCCCGCCGGGGGAGTAGCGTTCTCGACGGCTTGGATCATGCCGAACGTCGAGCCGTCACCCATGCCCAGGATGATGTCGGCGCCGGCCGCGATGACCGTCTCGGTGACCCGCTTGCCCGACGCGGCGTCGGCGTAGGCGTCCTCGCCGAGAGCGGCGTACTCGATATTCACGTCGGGTCTGGCCGCGCGGGCGCCCGTGATGAAACCGGCCGCCATCTTGTTCCAATTGGGGTCGACCGACGACGACGCGACGATGCCCAGCGTGCCCGTCTTGGTCATCTTGGCCGCGACGATGCCGGCCAGGTAGGCGCCCTCCTGGGCCCGGGTCTCGAAATCAGTGCACAGGCCTTCGATCAGGCCCTGTTCGGCGAGATCTACCACGACGGTCCTCGCGGCCCGCTCCTCAGCCAACTGCAGTCCCACGGAGTTGTAGCCACCGGCCCACAAGATGATCCAGTCGGCTCCACCCGCGACCAGTTGCCTGAAGATGGGTGAGATGTCGTCGTAGCCGGCGCCGTCGGACACCTCAATCTGGGCACCGAGCACCTCAGCGATCGCCGTCGCCGACTCCA
>JAKAHF010000335.1 GCA_021815245.1 Actinomycetes bacterium | reverse complement strand
GTCCCTGGCGCAACTCGCGACGGACGAACTCCCACATTCGCTCCAACGCATCGGGAAACACGAGCTGGCTGCGCACCGGTTGCCTTCCGGGCGGCATCTCGTCGAGTGTGCTTATGTCGAGGTCGCCGTAGAGCGTGAGGGCCAGGGTGCGCGGGATGGGCGTGGCCGACATGTGGAGCGTGTGCGGCCAAAGACCGCCCGGCTCCGCGGGAGCGATGATGGCATCGCGCTGCTGTACTCCGAAGCGATGCTGCTCGTCGACGACCGCGACCAGCAGGTCGTTGAACCTGATGCCCTCTTGAATCAGCGCGTGCGTGCCAATGACGACGTCGATCTCACCGCTCTCCAATGCCTGGCGCACCGCCTTGCGCTCCGCCGGGGTCTGGCTGCCCTTGAGCAAGGCGACCCGCACGCCGAGATCGCCAAGTTGTCGCGAAAGGCCAAGGAAATGCTGGTCTGCGAGCACCTCGGTCGGAGCCATGAGCGCGGCCTGCCCGCCCTGTTCGACCGCCCGCAGCACGCAGTAGGCCGCCACCATGGTCTTGCCCGACCCGACGTCACCGTGCAGCAGCCGGCGCATGGGCACCGGCAACGCCAGGTCGCCATCTATCTCGTCGATGACACGGCGCTGCGCTCCGGTGGGCTCATACGGCAGGCCGGCGA
Organism: Actinomycetes bacterium; assembly: GCA_021815245.1. Next base: position 3,396 of record JAKAHF010000335.1, on the reverse strand, counting down.
CGAAGGCGGTCGTCAACTGGGCCGGGCCGTCGAGCGTTCGTGCTCGGCGGCTGCGAGTCTGCGCGGCCCGTTTCTCCAGCACTGCGAGTTGCAGAAGCAAGAGTTCTTCGAATGCCAGCCGGTCTCGTGCCCGCACGGCTTCGGCCATCGTTTCGGGAAAATGGCTTGACAGCACGGCTTCGGGACGGCGCTGGTATCTGCGCCGGGCAAGCAGTTCGGCCGGCAAAGCGTCGAGCAGGTGGCGAGCTTCGGGAGCCGCCTCGTGCAGCACAGTGCGGATGGTTCTCACGCTCAGATCGGCGGTGCTCGGATAGATGGGCACCAGCCCCAGGATGTGACGGCTCTCCTCCCCCGCCGCCAGGATCTCGTGGCGCTTGACCAAGAAGGTCGAACCGCCTCTCTGACGCATGAGCACGCCTTTCAGCAAGACCTCCGGCCGGTCTCTGAACGCCGCCTCGAGATACGCCTGGTTGTACCAGATGGCCAGCACGCTGCCCGATTCGTCGCTCACGAGGGCCTCGAGCACTTTGACCCTTCGACGTGCGGTTTCACGCGCCGCCGATGAGAGCACCGCGACTCGCAACGTGACCTCTTCACCCGGGCGCAGATCGGCTATGCGCGCAATGCGCGAGGGCGGCTCGTGCCTGAACGGAAGATGCAGCAGTAGGTCGCCGACGGTGGCGAGTCCTAGCGCTTTCAGACGGCGCTGTGTGGTCGCACCGACCCCTCGCAGACTCGATACCGGGAGTGTCAGTCTCTCGGGATCGAGCGTCCGCTTGCCGGTGGTCTCCAGCGGCTGCCCGGTATCGTGACTCGAGAGGCAGCCCAAGGGGTAGTGGACACGACCCCCTGAGGCTCCGTTCATTCCTGGATGCAGCAGAGAGCGAGGGCGCCCGGTCCCACGTAGGTGCCGATGACCGCGCCCACCACACTTGTGAGCCGGATTTGTAGGTCGCGGTCCTTCACGCCGGCGAGTATCTCCCGCATCTGCGCGAGAACGGGCTCGTTGATTCCATGCGACAGGCTCGCGTAGATCGTCGAGCCGGGGTCGGTGTTTTCGAGCATGCCATCGCGCATCGCTTCGAGGGCCTGACGCAGACCCCTGACCTTCTTGTAGACGTCGATGACGCCTTCGTCGATCGTCAGGACGGGCTTGATATTGAGCATCGTGCCCATGAGGTGCGACGCCCGGCCGATGCGGCCGCCCTTGTACAGCTGATCGAGAGTGGTGGGGAGAAAGTAGAACACCTTCTTCTCAAGAAAGTGGGCGATGTAGGCATCCATGTCTTCTTCGGTGATCCCGCTGTCGAGGCGTTGTAGCATGCGGTCGATCAGCAGGGCTATGCCGCCCGTGGCAAGCAGCGAATCGACGACCTTGACGCCGTCGGTCTGAGCGCAGGCCACCTCGGCACTCGCTATCGTGCCACTGAACTTGCCACTCAGATGCACCGAGTAGACGCGGTCATACTTCTCGCGCAGACTCTTGTAGCGCTCCAGAAACGCTCCCGCCGAAGGTTGCGAGGTGCGCGGCAACACGGGAGCGACTCTCAGCCGCTCATAGAACTCCGGCGGCTCCATCTCGGTCCAATCGAGAAAGGCCTCCTCGCCGAAGTACACCGTCAGCGGCACCATGCTGATATTCGGGTCGCCCGCCAGATACTCGGGTAGATCGGCGGTCGAGTCGACCACGATGGCCGTCGTCTGCCTATTCAGAATCATCCCGGCTTCCTCTCTCGCGTCGGGCGCCGCGGCCTATTCTGCGGCCACAAGCACCGGATAGTACGGCTGTCCACCCTCCCGGACGTCGATCTCTACCGCGGGATAGCGTTCCCGCAGGCGAGCCACCAGCGCCTCTGCGCCCGCGGCGTCAAGGCCCTCGCCCGTCAATACCGTCAGCATCTCCTGTTCGCCCGTCAACATCTTCGCCACCAGCTCGTCGACCGTTGTTTGCACCTCCCCGGAGGTCACCACCACATGGTCATCGATCAGACCGATGAAGTCGCCGGCCTTGATCTGCATGCCATCGACCTGGGAATCGCGCACGGCCCGCGTGACTTCGCCGCTGACGACGTTCTCGACCGCGGCCCGCATCATGCGCGCATTCTCATACCCTGGACTGCGCCGTTCATACACAACGGCAGCACTAAGCCCCGCCTGGATAGAACGTGTGGGCACCACGTGCACCTCGCGCCCCGTGAGCCCGAGCGTCTGCTCGGCCGTCATGACGACGTTGCCGTTGTTGGGCAATATGATGACCGAGTGCGCCGCCGCCCGCTCGACGGCACGGATGAGATCTTCCGCCGAAGGGTTCATCGACTGTCCGCCATCGACGATCAGGTCGACACCCAGGCTTCTGAAGAGCGCCTTGTTGCCCTCTCCGGCCACTACCGCCACCACTTGTGTCAGGCCCGGCTCGGCGGCCGCCTGAGCCGCCCCTCGGGCCGCGGGGTTCGCGCCGGCCTGCGCCAGACGCTCGCGACGCGCGGCAGTCTGCTCCTTCATGTTGTCGATCTCGATCTCGCGCAGCACGCCTCTCGCCGAGGCCAGGCTCAATACCTGTCCGGGGTCGTCGGTGTGCACGTGCACCTTCACCTGCTTCTCATCGCCCACCACGAGAAGGCTGTCGCCCAAAGGACTGAACAAAGCCTCGAGCGCGGCTGTGTCGAGCGCCTCAGCGACCAGGAGGAAGCTGGTGCAGTAGGTGAACTCGCTCTCCTCCTCGACCTCCTCGGCCGAGTAGGCCGGAGGCTCGGAGATGCCGGTTTGCGGCACACGGGTAGCGATGGGAACCTCCCAATCGGTACGACCGTTCGCGGCGCCTTCGATCAGCACGACCAACCCAAATCCCCCAGCGTCGACCACGCCGGCGTCGGCCAGGACCTTCAGAAGAGACGGGGTCCTCTCGACGCTCTTCCACCCGGCGCCGATCACCGCCTGCATCATGTCTCCATGACCGGCGTCTGGCGCCACCTGCGAGGCCGCTTCAGACATCTCGCGAAGCACGGTCAACATGGTGCCTTCGACAGGCTTGCGCACGGCCCGGTAGGCTGTCTCTGTGGCATTGTGAAAAGCCGCGGCCAGAACGCCGACCGTGACCGGAGCCCGCTGGCCCAGGGTCTCCATCGCACCGCGGATGATCTGAGAAAGGATGACGCCGCTGTTGCCGCGGGCGCCCATGAGGGCCGCCTGTGAGATGGCTGCACACAGCTCCTCGGGCGGCACGTCGTCAGAAAGCCGGTTCACCGCGTCGATGAGACTCTTCATGGTGAGAGCCAGGTTGGTGCCCGTGTCACCATCGGGAACCGGATAGACATTGAGATCGTTGACCTCTTGTTTCCGTTCCTCGAGTGCTTGAAAACCTGCCGCCAGCAGTCTCCGCGCCTGCGAAACCGTGAG
>JAKAHF010000334.1 GCA_021815245.1 Actinomycetes bacterium | reverse complement strand
AGCAGAGTCGCACCGGGCTTGCCGAACCGCTCGAGATGCACCTGATGGCAGATGCCGTTGCCGGCCCTGGAGAACACCACCCCGTACTTCGCGGCCACTGTCTGCAGGTAGCGGTGATCGTCGGCGTTCTCGAAGCCCACCTGGATGGTGTTGTGGTCGACGTAGCTGACCGACAGATCGGTGCGCGCCTTCTGCAACCCCATGGCTTCGAACTGCAGGTAAGCCATGGTGCCGGTGGCGTCTTGGGTGAGCGTCTGGTCGATGCGGATGCCGATCTCGGTGCCCGGCTCCCACTCTCCGACGACCAGATGCTTCTCGAGGATCTTCTGCGCGAGACTCCTACGCACCGCTCTCACCTCTCGGGGCGATCGCCGTCTCGAGCCACGCCGGTGCCTACCGGCACGGTGGGCACCCCTCGCCGTCGCCCGGCGCCTCGCAACTCTCCACTCGCTGTTCGACCGGCACGTAGTCGTGCACGGCGGGGCCTTCGTAGATCTGCCGGGGCCGGCAGAGTCCATTGTCGGTCTCGCGGGCCTCTTTCCAGTGAGCGATCCAGCCCGGCATGCGCCCCATGGCGAACATGACGGTGAACATGTTGGTGGGGATGCCCATGGCCCTGAGAATGATCCCCGAGTAGAAATCCACGTTGGGATAGAGTCTGCGCTCGACGAAGTAGGGATCTTCGAGAGCGATCTCTTCGAGGCGCTTCGCTATCTCGAGCAACGGGTCGACACGCTTCAGCTTGGCGAGCAGTGTATCGGCCGTCGCCTTCATGATGCGCGCCCGCGGATCGAAGTTCTTGTAGACACGATGGCCGAACCCCATGAGGCGCAGGCCTGAGCCTTTCTGTTTGACCCGGGCGACGTAGTCGGCGAGGTCGACATCGTTGTCGTGCAGATACTGCAGCATCTCGACGACTGCCTGGTTGGCGCCCCCGTGCAGCGGCCCCCACAGCGCGCAAACACCGGCCGCGCAGCTCGCATAGAGGTTGGCGCCCGACGACGCCACCATGCGCACGGTGCTCGATGAGCAGTTCTGCTCGTGGTCGGCATGCACGATGAGTATGCGCTGAAGGGCGGCGACCGTATCGGGCCCCGGCTCGTAGTCGAGGAACGGAATCGAGAACATCATGTGCAAGAAGTTGGAGCAATAGTCGAGGCGAGGCTTCGGATAGACGATGGGCTGGCCGATCGAAGCCTTGTACGCCGCCGCCGCGATGGTCCGAAGCTTGCTCATGAGACGGGCCGCCGAGACCTGGAACGCCTCCGGGCTGGCCTCCATCTCTATGAGACGTGGGTCGTAGCAGCCGGCGGCGTTGATCATGGCCGACAGGATCGCCATGGGATGTCCGGTCGCCGGGAATCCGTCGAAGTGGTGGTAGAGCCCCTCGTGGATCATCTCGTGCTTCGTGAAAAGGGCGCTCCAGCAGCTCAGTTGCTCGCGGGTCGGCAGTTCGCCATAGATGAGCAACCACGCGGTCTCGAGAAAGGTGCTTTTCTCCGCCAATTGCTCGATGGGGATGCCCCGGTAGCGGAGGATGCCGCGCTCGCCGTCGACGTAGGTTATGGCCGACCGGCACTCGCCGGTATTGTTGTAGCCCTTGTCGAGAGTGATATGTCCAGTGGTGCTCCGCAGCTTGGAGACGTCGAGGCCGCGCTCACCCTCGGTTCCTACTATCACCGGCAGATCGAGCTGGGTCCCGCCGATCAGAAGTTGTGCCCTGTCTTCTATTTCTTCCGCCTTTCGCCGTGTTCGAAATCTAGTCTACCCGGCAACGCCACGCGCGTCACCCGTTTACAGAATCGTAACCGCGTGCTAACCGCCTCGCATTTGCCGCCCAGGATACTGCTGTTGTCGGCTCCTCCATCAAGACGGGCCGGCGCGAACGCAAGGCAAGAGAAGGAGAACCGATTTGAAGCGATACCTCAAGAACAAGTGGATAGTGCTCGCGGCTTCCTTGGTGTTGACCCTGTCCATCGGCGGCGCCGCTTTCGCGGCAGCCGGGTCGTCCTCGACCGACACCACGACCGGCGGCACAGCGGCCACCGCGACCGGCGGCGCGACCGACACCCAGAAGGGCGCCGACAACGACCAGGGCTTCGGTCATCAGCGATCCGATGAGACGCTGTTGACCGGCGACGCGCTGACCAACGTCCAGGCCGCCGCGGTGGCCAAGGTCGGCAACGATGCCACGGTCGAGCGCGTCGAGACCGATGCCGATGGCAACGCCAAATACGAGGTGCACATGGTCCAAGCCGACGGCACCAGAATCACCGTGTATGTCGACGAGTCGTACAACGTCGTGAGCGTCGAAGAAGGCGGTCCCGGCGGCCCCGGTGGGAGTCGGTGCGATGGCGACCAGGACGGCGATCAGGATGGCGCCGGATACTCCGGAGGCCATCGCGGTGAGCGCGGTGCCGATGACAACGACAACGACACGGGCTCCAGCACCACCACCGGTTCTGGGTCGAGTTCCAGCTTGCCGGCCGCTACCTCCCCCACCTACTAGAACGAGCCCTCTTCACCACAGTTCGAACAGCTCACCGGGGCCTCCGTGGAGGTCCCGGTGATCCCCTGTGGTACGCTCACAGCCATGTCGATCGAAGTCAAGAACGACACCGCCATCCTCATCATCGAGGACGACCCGGCGATCGCCGAGAGCCTCACCGATGGACTTGGGCTCGAGGGTTACACGGTGCACTGGGAAGCGACGGGCTCAGGCGGGGTCGCGTACGCGCGCGACAAGAACCCGCGATTGATCGTGCTCGACGTGCGGCTTCCCGACGGGTCGGGCTTCGACTTCTGCCGCGAGATGCGACGCCTCGGCCTCCGCCAGCCCATTCTCATCCTCACGGTGCAGAGCGACGAGGTCGACAAGGTGCTGGGGCTGGAGTTGGGCGCCGACGACTACTTGACCAAGCCCTACAGGTTGCGCGAACTGGTCGCCCGCGTGAGGGCCCTGCTGCGTCGAGCCTACGGCGAGCTCTCGAGTACCGAGGCCGATCTGCTATACGTCTCCGATCTGGTCGTCGACCGCACACGCGCCCGCGTCACCCGTGGAGACGCACAGATCGTCCTCACGCCCACGGAGTTCCGCCTGCTCGTGTTCTTCGCCCAGCATCCGGGTCAGATCTTCAGCCGCGCGCAACTCATGGAGCAGGTCTGGGGCCACTCAGCCGACTACTACGATGAGAAGACGGTCAGCGTGCACATCCGGCGCCTTCGCGAGAAGATCGAGATCGATGCGGGCGATCCGCGGTTGATACTGACCGTCCCCGGCCTCGGGTACAGGCTGGCCGCGCCGTGAGCGGTTCGACGGACCACGTGCGCTCCCGGCTTCGCGGGATACCCCTGACCCGCAGACTACCGCTCAGCTACGCGGCGGTCGCGTTTCTCACCATGGTCGTGCTGGGAGCGATCCTCGTGCCCTTGCTGACCAGTCACTACTCGCGATCGGAGCGATCGTACCTTCAGGCGAGCGGCACCGTCGCCCTCGAGGACCTCGCGGGTGTCGACTGGAGCGCCATCGTCGAGGGCCGGGCCGGCGCCGCGCAGGCCGGGACGGCCGCGCGCCAGGTGCAGGCCGAAGCGCTGCTCCTACAGGTGCGCATTCAAGTTCTCGCCCCCGACGGCCGGATACTCGTGGATTCGGGCCAGGTCAGCGACATCGATGCCGGCTCCCTCGTTGGAGACCACGAGGGCGGCGAATTCGAGGATGCACACGGCGACTCAGATGAGTCGGGCGAAGACGACGAGTCTCACCACCTGCCCAACTCAGGTCTCTTCCGTGGCAATGGACCGGGGCACGTCCCCCGATCGGACCGAGTGCTGCAGGTGGAACTGCTCGACGGTGACCAAGCCGTGGGAGTGCTACGGGTGTCTGAAGGACCCGCTTACGGGACCATGGTGCTGCGTACGACGGTCCTCGCGTGGCTGATCGCCGGATTCGCGGCCGTGATCCTCGCGGCTCTTGTCGGATGGTTCGTGAGTAGGCGTCTCACCAGGCCGCTACTGGCCATAACCGCGGCCAGCAATCGCATGGCCCGGGGCGATCTCAGTGTCAGGGCCGATG
>JAKAHF010000333.1 GCA_021815245.1 Actinomycetes bacterium | reverse complement strand
GGACAAGCCGTATCTCCTGAGGCGAGGGGGTCTCACCTTGCAGCACCCGCTGAGAGGTCCGAACAACAAGGTCGCGATCGTCGGGGTGCACCCGTTCTATCACGCTGGCGCCTATGAGCTCCTGCGGCGAATCGGCCCCCAGCAGACGTGCCGCCGCCGGATTCGCAAACGCGTAGACACCGCCGGCGTCGACGATGATCGCGTCGGGGCTCAGATTGACCAGTGCCTCATAGCGTTGCTGGCTCTCGAGAAGAGCGGCCTCGGCCTGTTTGCGGATGATGGCCTCACCGATGTGGGCCGCGATGCTCTCAAGTCGCTCGACGGTGTCAAGAGTGAGACGTCCTCTGCGCCGATCGGCAAGGTGCAGCAACCCCATGATGCGCTCTTTGTGCCTCACGGGAACGAGGGCGATGGATAGATAGCCCGTATGAATGCAACGATTGCGCGCACTGCGACGAGGGTCCTCCTCTTCAGGCACCTCGAGCAGTGGCATCGAGTCGTTGGTCCAGAAGCTGCCCTCTTTCGTGAACAACGGATGCGCGACGGCTGGTCCACCGGAGATCACGAGCCCGCACGTACATTCCAGGCTCGGTCTTCCGTGGGCGTCGCGGCACACCTCTCCCAGGGCGTCACGAGCCAGCAACGCATTCTCGGCTGCGATGAAGCCCTCGGGAAAGTTTTGGTGGACTATGTAGGGGTAGTCCCCCTCTCGTTCAAGACGCATGCCCACGGCGTCGAAACCGATTCCCGTTCGAATGGCGGCAAGCGCCTGCTCCACCATGGCCGGAATATCTTCAGAGCCACTCAGTATCTGAAGGATCTCCCTACTCATGCGCTGATCGGCTTCGGCACGCTTTCGGTCAGTGACATCGCGCATCGACACGAGACTGGCCCTACGTCCCAGGTAGGTGATGGGCTCGCCACGCACCTCGACCCACACGAGTGATCCATCGGGTCTCGCTAGTTGAGCCTCGCGGGCCTCACGCGACCTCGAATCGCGCAGCCGCCTGACTAGCTCCCGCGATTCGACCGTGAACGGCACCGTCTCAAGCCCGTCGCGGCCGAGCAGGGCATCGGGCACGGAGAAACCGACAAGCTCGGCAAAAGCCCGGTTGGCATCGACGATGACGCCGCCATCCTCGATCATGATGCCTTCTGAGGTCAACGACGAAAGCTGTCTGAAGCGCTCCTCGCTCTGCTGCAGCGAGATCTCCGCCCGCTTACGCTCCGAGATGTCGCGAGTGACGCCGAGAAAGCCGACGAAACGTCCGGATTCGTCACGCAGCTCGGTCGCCGACAGCTCGGTCCAGACGGTCGATCCGTCCTTGCGGGGTTGCTCTAACTCGCCGCGGAAGCCCTCGACGCGCCGTCCCGCCTTGACCGCTTCGACGGCTCCGGTCAAGATGGGCAGCGCTCGCGCCGCCGATTCCGGGGTGAGCGCCTCGATCACCGACCGCCGTATCGCCTCCGCCGGAGTGAAGCCGAGTAGCCGCTCGACAGATGGGCTGATATAGGTGAAGTTGCCCTCGATGTCCATCGTCCAGATCACATCGCTCGCGTGATCGGCGAGCAGCCGGTGCCGTGCCTCGCTCTCGCGAAGTGCCACTTCGGCCCGTCTTCGCCGCAGCGCGAGGGCCACCAAGAAACTGAAACTCCGCAACACCTCCAAGGGAGGGTCGGGCGTGCCGCGGCCCATCGCCATGAGAGAAGTGGCAAACAGACTGCCGTCGACGAGATACCCGATGCCGTAAAAGCGATCGGCCCCGAGAAGCGCCTGTATGGCGGCACTCACCGGGCGTGGCACGCTTCGGAAACTCCCCTCGTGGAGCGTCTTGTGCACCCGGATGACCTTCGAGGTGATCTCCTCGTAGGCCTCTTCACTCATGCCCGCCTGGAACCCGATCAACTGCCGGCCGAGCATCCACACGATGCGGTCGAGTATCCGGGCCTCGACCTGCACGTGCTTGATAGTGGTGAGGCGGCGCGCCGGGTCGAACTCGGTGAACACCGCGCCGACAGCCCCGCTTATGTCAACGAGCTCCCTGACGACGAAGGCCTCCAGGTCGGCATCCGACGGCAGCATCGACAGGCTTATCGCGAACCTGCTGAGTCGCACGAGCGCGTCATGCTGACCGGTCGCCCCGTTGTCCACGCCGCGGTCGACGTCGCAATCGTCGGCGATGGCGAGAAAGGCCGGAGGGTCCCCGCTCGAGGCGATCAGCGACAACCCCGACCTCAGGTCAATGTGGCGCCCATCGGCACGCCTCAGCCGCAATGTCGTGATCGCCCCGTGTTCTCGGTGAGCGGGCAGGCTGTCGAGAATTCCCCGCACTCCTTCGCCGGCGCCAGGTTCGAGCAACGACCAGACATCCATCGCAAGAAGCTCGGCGCGTTCGTGGCCGACAGCTTCGCAGAAGGCTTTGTTCGCCGCGAGAAAGCGGCCGTCCCGGCCGAGTACGAAAACGGCACGGGGTGAGTCATCGACCGCGGCAAGAAGATCCCAAACCGGTTGCGGGCAACCGCGAACGCCCTGGTCGGCTTCGACGCGAGACAGGTCGGACGGGCTATTGCCGGTAGGCTCGATTGTCAAGAGACCCTCACTCGACGCGCCGACAATGTCGCTTCTCAGCGCCTTCCCCACGAGGCCGCCGTCGCCTCGGGTCGCGGCTCGAATGAGAGCCCGGCCAAACCGGCTTCGACGTTAGGGCGAGTATAGTATGCGCCCAAGGCGGTTGGTGCCGTTCTTCGACCCTAGGCACGATCACTCATCGAGTGCCTGGCGCACCATCACTCCAAGCGAGATGGTCGAGAACGGCTTCTGGATGAACCGCACTCCTTCGTCCAACACTCCCCGATGCGCGATCACGTCGGCCGTGTAGCCCGACATGAAGATGCACTTGAGGCCGGGCTTAATCGCAGCCAACCGCTCCGCCAGAGCGCGGCCGTTCATCTCGGGCATGACGACGTCTGTGATCAGCAGGTGGATCGGGCCTGCATAGGACCCGGCCAGGTCGATAGCCTCCCCGGGCGACTTGGCGACAAGTACACGATAGCCCAGTTCGCGAAGGATCCTGTTGCCCAGGTTGAGGATCGACTTCTCGTCCTCCACGATGAACACAGTCTCGGTTCCCCCACGGGGCACTTCGACGCCTCTCGGAGGCTGAGGTTCGGTGATCTCGCCGTCGCAGCGGGGAAAGTAGAGTCTGAAGGTCGTGCCGAGCCCCACCTCGCTGTAGGCGCTGATGAAGCCGTTGTTCTGCTTGACGATGCCGTACACGGTCGACAAACCCAGACCGGTTCCCAGCCCGTGGCCCTTGGTGGTGAAGAACGGCTCGAACAAGTGGCTGCGGGCCTCGTCATCCAGGCCGCAGCCGTCGTCGCTCACAGCGAGCAACACATAGTCACCAGGCGCGAATCCGGGATGATCCGCGCAGTAGGCCTCATCGAAGCTGACGTTGTCGGTCTCGATCATGATCTTGCCCACGCCCGCGATGGCATCGCGGGCGTTGACGCAGAGATTGGCCACCACTTGATCGACCTGGCTCGGGTCCATCTTCACGTGCCACAGCTCGGCGCCCCGCTTCCAGATCAGATCGATATCCTCACCGATGAGCCGGCCGACCATCTCGAGCATGCCCGAGACGGCTTCGTTGAGATCGAGGATCCTCGGTGCGATGGCCTGCGCACGAGCGAAGGCGAGCAGTTGCTTGGTGAGATCGGCCGAGCGCCGGGCGACTTCGTCGATCTCTTGGAGCTCCTCGCGCAGCGGATCGTCCGGAGCCATGTTGCGCAACGCCAATTCGGTATTGCCCATGATCACGGTGAGCATGTTGTTGAAGTCGTGAGCCACGCCTCCGGCTACCCGCCCGACCGCTTCCATCTTCTGGGCCTGGGTCATCTGCGCTTCGAACTTCCTCTCGTACGTCACGTCTTTCACAAGGCAGAGGATGGCCGGCTTCTTCTCCCATGCGACCGAAGCGGCCGACAGCTGCACCCACATCTCTTTGCCCTGCTTATCGACGATTCTGAACGGGTGGGCCTCTTGCAGCTGCTCTCCCGCCACCAGCTTGGA
>JAKAHF010000332.1 GCA_021815245.1 Actinomycetes bacterium | reverse complement strand
ACCCACACGCCTTGCCGCCGGTTGTACTGGCGGTGCCGGTGCAGCAGCATGAACGAGCGGTCGACCACCGCCTCAGACTTCACGGTGAGCCTGGGTTGCTCTTCGAGCAGCGTCCTCCCCCCGACGAGGATTCCATCTGCCACGGCGCGCAGTTGATCCACGCGCTCCTTATCGCGTTTGGATGAAATCGCGGCGCCTCTTCTTTCAAAGGTGTCGATCTTTCCATCCGCCGTCTCGGCGACGAGAAAGGCGCGGGTGCTGCCGAAGTGGGCGTTGACTGAGCCCTGTAGGTATGGCACCGCGACGATCATCCTGTCTCCTCCGTTCGATATGCGTTCCTCGGGTTCAGCCTCTCGCAAGACTGTGCCCGCTGTCTCTTCTACCCGCACCACGGTCACGGGCCCGCCTTCTACGCAGACAGCTTTGCCGTACACCAGTCCTTCGGTGACCACCCGGTGAGCCCGATCGGCCATGCGACTCACGGTGGAGCCCGAGACTCCGAGCCTCGTGCCCGCTTCGGCCTGGGTTAGACCCTCGAGATGGATCAACCGCAACGCCTCGAGCTCGTCGAACGACATGCGCACCTTCTCGAGCTGGCGAGCCGTGACACCAACGGGGCCGAACAGCTTGGCCCCGGGAGGGCATTCGAGACAGCGCCATTTTGCCGGTCTGGCCAAAGCGATCCTCCGCCTGGTCGTTTTGCACAATTGTGCATTATACTGTGTGTCGTGCAAAATGCAACGCCTGACCGGAGGGCAGTAGGATGAAACGCGCGATCGTGCTCGGGGGCGGCATCGGCGGGGTGGAGGCGGCCATCAGTCTCCGCAAGAAGGGCCTGGAGGTCGAACTGGTGTCCGACCGCGACTACCTCTTCGTCTACCCGCTCGCCATTTGGATCCCGACGGGCGAGAGGCCGTTCGAGCGCGTGCAGATGAAATTGAGCGAGATCGGCCGGGCTCATGGCTTCACGCTGACGGTCGATCGGGTAGCGGGTATCAGTGCGACCGACCGGAGTTTCACGCTCGACAAGGGTGGTCTACGAGACGATTTCGACTTCTTGGTGTTGGCGCTCGGTGCTCACAAGATGCCTCACAAGGGCAGGGAGCACGTCCTCTCGATCTGCGGAGCGCCCGAAGAGAGCGTGGCCGTCAAGGAGCGCCTCGATGCGCTCATCGCGAAAGGCACCGGCACGATAGCGGTGGGTTTCGGAGGCAATCCCAAGGACAGCAGCGCGGTGCGGGGCGGCCCGGGATTCGAGTTCCTGCTCAACGTGCATCACCGTCTCAAGAAGCTGCACCTGCTCGACACGTTCGAGCTTGTCTTCTTCGCGCCCATGCCCAAACCGGGTATCAGGATGGGCGAGAAGGCCGTCACCACCATGGATCATATGTTCACCAAACTGGGCATCCGCTCGCATACCGGCAAGAAGATCGTCGAGTTCGGTGAGAGATCGGTCACGCTGGAGGACGGCACCGTCATCGAAGCCGACCTCATCATGTTCATCGCGGCGGGCGACGGTCACGCGGTGGTCAAGGCGTCGGATCTGCCGCTCAGCGAAGCCGGGTTCGTGCTCACCGAACCATCGTGTGAGGTCAAGGGATATCCGTGGTTGTACGCGGTAGGAGACGTGGCCTCACTCGAAGGGCCCGATTGGAAGGCCAAACAGGGACACCTGGCCGAGATCATGGCCCACACCGCGGCCGACGACATCGCGATGAAGATCAGCGGCAAGGGCAAGCCCGGCGACTACGTCGGTGAGGTCTGCATCGTATGCGTCATGGACATGGGCAACGGGGCCGGCTTCGTCTATCGCGACGACAAACGCGCCCTCTTCATTCCCATGCCTGTGGTCGGGCATTGGCTCAAGAAAGGCTGGGGTCTCTACTACAGGCTACGCAAACTCGGCAAGGTGCCGCGGCTGCCGGGCATGTAGGGGGGGCGTACCTCAGTCGGCCAGGCTCCACATGTCGCTGTAGTAGGTCTTGCCGTTCCATCCACCAAAGAGCAGCGTCGCCTTGGCAGCCGCGTCGTGCACCATGGAGTGTCCGTTGCGCGCCTCGGGCCATGGACTGCCGGTCTTGGAGAGCTCCCACGTGGAGGTGGCGACGTTGAAGTAGATCACGTCGCGCAGGAACGACTTGCCGGTCGTGCCGCCGAACAAGACCATCTTGCCCGTTGCGGGGTCATAGGTCAGGCAGTGGCCGGCGCGGGCTGGAGGCGGGCCTCCCGTGGTATCGAGACTGGCCCAGGTGTTGGCGGCCGGGTCGAACGTCCAGGTGCTGGTGAAGTATTTGTCGGTATCCCATCCCGCGAAGACTACGATCTTGCCGGTGGCTTCGTCGACGGCCATCGCGTGGCCGTAGCGCGCGATCGGAGGCTCGGTTGCCGGCTGGAGTTGGGTCCACGCAGTGGTCGCGAAGTCGAAGGTCCAGGTGTCGTTCAATACACTCTTCGCGTCCTTGCCGCCATAGAGCAGCACCTTACCGAGGGCCGCGCTGTAGACCATTGCGTGACCTCCCCGCGCAGACGGCGCGGTGCCCGAGATCTGCAGCTCGGTCCAGGTATTGGTCGCCAGGTCGTATGCCCATGTATCGCCGAGTGACTCGGTCTTCGAGACACCGCCGAAGAGGATGACCTTGCCGGATACGGGGTCGTAGACCATGCTCGAGGCCACCCGGCCCTCGGGGACGTCGCCGGCCGGCTTCTGGTTGGTCCAGGTGTTGTCCGGCGGCGAGTACTTCCAGGTATCGCTGAAGAATGTCAGGCTGTCGGTGCCGCCGAACAAGATGACCGCATCGTTCTTGGAGTCGTAGACCATACACTGTCCGGCCCGGGCCGCCGGCTTGTCGCCCTGGGGCTCGAGCTGCGTCCATGGCGAGTCGGCGGCCGGTGTCGAGCCGGTCTGACCGGCCGTGGTCGACGGGCTCTGCGGGGTCGTCGTTGAAGACGTCGATGGCTCGCCGGCGCATGCCGCAAGACCCAGGGTGAGCAGACAGCACATGGTGAGCGCGGCCAGAAGCAGGTTCTTCTTCATGATCGAGGTGTTCTCCCTCTCCAGATGCATGCGTGATCGGCTACATAGAGTCTCATGCGAGACGCGACCATGCCACTACAAGGGGCCGGCGCTTACGCGGACCTTATGCCTCAACCCGGCGATTCTGGGCGTTCGTAGGGCTTCGGTGGTAGACTCCCACAACGCATGGCCGAGTCCCCCACACCCCGGGGCCGCATACGGAGGTGAACGTCCATGAGCTTTAGGAGACTTCTGGCGATCGCGGGTCTTCTGGTGACCCTTGTGTCTATGGGCACCGTTGCGACGGCCTGTGAGAACGGCAACACCACTACCACCCAAGGCGCTCCAACCACCGCGACGCCGGTTTCGTCGATCGCGCCGGCCTCCACGACCACCGCCGGCTTGGCCTCGAGTACTACCCTCGCCTCGAGCACCGCCACCGTCAGCACCGCCGTCGTCTCGAGCGCCACGGTGACCACGAGCAGCGCAGTCGTTTCCAGCACCACATCCCCCCCGGGCACCACGACCGTGCCGCGCATCTCACCCGACGTGATCGCCTACGCGGAGAGTCTCGGCGGCATCTCACACCAGGGTGAGACGTTGTACCTGGTGATCGGCACGACCATCGGGAGTCAGTCGGGCGCGATGCTGGCTCTCGACCGAGCCACGCCGCTTTTTGGTGACATGCAGTCCTACTTCATCGTGCAGCGCTCCGACAGCTTCGAAGGTCTGCAGCCGGGCTATTGGGTCGTCATCGAGGCGTACTACGACGAGCCGCCGGCCAGCGAGCTCGACTTCGGGCGGCGCGGATTTCCCGAGGCGTACGTCAGGCAGGTGAAGGTGCTCACAGCCGATCCGATCCCCGTCTACGAAGACGCCATCGGCCTGACCCAGATCGCGGCGATGCGCGAAGCGATCGTCGCTTCGGGCCTCGCGGGCGCGAACTTCGAGATCTACGACTACCTGATCAGCGAAGACGGCGAATGGGCCGGTGTCAGCATCGGCGTACCCGACCTTCAGAACGCCGTGGTCCTCATGTCGCGCATAGCGTCGCTCGACTGGAAAGTG
>JAKAHF010000331.1 GCA_021815245.1 Actinomycetes bacterium | reverse complement strand
GTCCTCTCCGTGCTCGAGAGCGTCGAGGCGCTGCTTCGCAGCGGCCACAGGCCCCGCCGCACCATCTACCTCACCTTCGGGCATGACGAGGAAGTGGGAGGGCGATACGGCGCGCGCGCCATCGTCGAGCAGCTCGTGGGCCGCGGCGTGAAGCCCGCCCTCGTCCTCGATGAGGGAGGCTTCATGGGCAAGGGGATCCTCCCGGGGATCGAACAACGCGCCGCCATCGTGGGGATCGCCGAGAAGGGGTACGTGAGCTTGCGGCTGACGGCCGAAGCCCAAGGCGGACACTCGTCGATGCCGACCGCGCGGACCGCCATCGGGGCCCTCAGCCGGGCCATCGTGCGCCTCGAGGGCGACCCGTTCCCGTACTCGCTCGATGGCCCCACCCAGGGGATGATCGAGGCGATGGCGCCCTACCAGCCGTTCTCACAGCGCATCGTGACCGGGAACCTGTGGATCACCAAGCCCTTGGTCACGCGCATGCTGCAATCGAACCCCCTGGGGGCGGCGCTCCTCCATACCACCACCTCCCCCACCATGCTCTCGGCGGGGATCAAGGACAACGTCCTCCCTCCCGAGGCGACGGCCGTCGTGAACTTCCGCATCCGTCCGGGCGAGACCGTGAGTTCGGTGATGGCGCGGGTCACGCAGGTGATCGGCGATCCGAAGGTCCGCGTCGCCCAACTCGACAGCGTCGGTGTCGATCCGTCACCCGTCTCCGACACGAACGATCCGGCCTACAAGCTGATTGCGCATACCATCGGTTCGATGGCCCCGGGGGAGCAGGTGCCGGTGATCCCGTACGTCGTGATGGGCGGAACCGACGCCAAGTACTGGGGGCCGCACAGCAGCCGCGTCTTCCGCTTCCTCCCCATCCCGCTGGGCGAGGGCGACCGCTCGCGCGTCCACGGCGTGAACGAACGCATCAGCGCCGCCGACTTCGCGACCGCGGTCGGCTTCTACATGCGGTTGATCGCAGGCGCAGACGCGATGTAGGTGCCGAACGGGCGGGCGAGCGGCAGAAAGTGCCGCTTTCCCGCCCTACGACGCGAGGTGCGGGCTCAAGCGAGCCCATCTTTCCTCTGGCGCCTGTCAGCGGGATCCCGCAGATTGGCGTCTACGACCGAAGTGTGAGCGTCCTCACCTTTGGCCGGGCCATGCGACCTGCAACGTCGGTGCTCGGTTCGATTGTCGTGCGGGCCCCTGGGGGGCCCTGAATCGGGATGAAGGAAGCGTCGCGGTGGTGGTGTGGCTGGGCGTTCAACTTCCTGGGAGGTGGCAGCATGAGGGCACGGCGAGGAGTGATGTGGATAGCGGGCATTCTGTCCCTTGGCGCGTGCGCCGAGTCGGTGACGAGCCCGACGGCGCGGAAGGGGGTGCTGGACGGTGCGATGGCGCCGACGGCGAGCGTGGCAACGACCACGAACCTGATCGTACGGCCCGGATCGCCGACGATTTCCACAAACAACATCGTCGGTGTGGCAGGCGATCCCGCCCCGGGCTATACAGGCGGGAGCTTCGCCTCCGACGGAACGGGCAAGACCGACATCTACTTCACTCCGCAGGCCCTCTTCGGGCGCGACATCACGCTGGGCGAGATCGCTAGCATCAGCTATTGGACGAAGAAGGGGACCACGCATGCGGTGAATGCGGCCGACTGGTACGTCGCGATCTACACCAAGCCCTATTCTGGGCAGGCCGTCGCCGGCAACTGGTACGGCGCGCGCATCGGGTCGGAGCCGTACTTCTCCGCCAGCATCAGCGATCCCGACAACTCGTGGAATGAGTGGACATCCGGTGGCACGAGCAACGTGCTGCGATTCTTCGAGTCCACGGCCGGCGCCAGCGGAGCCACCTTTGGCTCCTACAGCGATCCGCATTGGCCGGCCTTCGTTACGGCCAACGCGCTCACCGGGCCGAATGGTGGCGGCGCTCCGCGGGCCACACAGGAACTCCTCACGTTCAGCCTGCAGACTGGTAGCGCCTGGGCCAACGGCTTCACCGGCCAGCTCGACGGCCTCCGCATCGAACTGACCGACGGCTCCGTCGCCACCGTGAACTTCGAGGAGATCCTGCCCGCCTGCACCACCACCTGCTACGCGGATGCGACGAACGGGAGTGACCTGAACGGCGGCGCCAGCGCCGCCGATGCCAAGAAGACCATCCAGGCCGCCATCAACCAGGTGAGCGCCGGCGGCACGGTGCGCGTCCTCCCCGGCACCTACAACGAAGTTGCACCTGGCAGCATGACGACGAGCCTTGGCGCCCCGGCAGGCGGCTACCAGTTCGGCCTCTTCTTCCCGTCGTCCAGGCCGGGGATCACCCTGATGGGCGTCACCGCCGCCGATGCGCCGATCACCAGCGCCGCGTCGGTGCAGGCGACGCTCAACACCAACGCCAACAACTCCTTCGGCTACAGCGGCGTCTTCGTCGAGGCAGCCAACACCACCATCCAGGGACTCGCCTTCGGCCCGAATTCGCCGAGCGATAACAAGACCATCGAGGTGGTGGCCGACAACTTCACGCTGCAGTACTCGTCCACCGCCGTCCCCGGCGGCGGTGCGGTGTACATCAGCGAGTTCGACTCGCCGGCTGGAGCGGTCCCGAGCTACCACATCCTCAACAACAACTTCGCCGACGCCACGCAGATCGCCATCTCCAGCGGCGCCGGGCAGACGGGGGCCGTTGCTGGGCGCGAGATCAAGGGGAACACCTTCGTCCTCGGCGGTAACACCTGGCCCGCCGTCAGCTTCAACGGATCGGGCGGCGTGCCGTGGTTCACCAAGCCCGTCGGCGGCGCCATCATCACCGGCAACTCGTTCTCCGGCGGCGGCGAGCAGTACATCCGCTCGCGCGGGACCGTCAACGAGCCCGACTTCGACTGGAAGTCCTTCTGGGACAACAACATGTACGACAAGGGGACCGTTGACCTCCTGACCGAGGTTCCGTTCGTTCCGCGTCCGTTCTCGTACACCGCCGGTTCGTACACGCTCACCAACGTCCGCCGCATCGGCACGACGATCGCCGGCGAGGTGGGGCTTGCAGCTGCCGGTTCCGGCGACGTCGTCCTGGCCAAGGCCGGGAACTATCCCGAGAGCGCGACCATCACCGTCCCACTCACCCTCAAGGGGGCGGGGATCGGGGCGACGCTCATGCAGGGGACCGGTGGCGCCGGGACCGGGCTCTCGCTCGCCGGAGGCTTGACCGGCGTCACTATTCGGGATCTCACCGTGCAGGGGTTCAACTACGGCATGCAGATGCCGAGCGGCCCGCTGACCAACATCACGGTCCAGGACGTCGCCGCGGTCAATAACACGACGCACGGGATCTGGGTGCAGGCCTTCGGGATCACCAATGTGGCCTTCACCCGCGTCAACGCATCCGGCAACAACGCCGTCGGCGGCCTTGCAGGCCGCGGCCTGTGGATCATCAACGGCGTGAAGCAGAACATCAGCATCACCGACGGCACCTTCAACAACAATGGACTCGTCGGGATCGACGTCAGTGACGGCAACGCCACCGGCGTCACCATCACGGGCAACACGGTCACTGGCAACGGCGACTCCGGCATCGGCGTCCTCGGACCGCAGGGGCCAAGCGCGAACGTCGTCAGCAACAACATCGTCACCAACAACGGACGCTACGGGATCGAGATCAAGATCCCGAATGGCAACGGCGCCGCGAGCGGGCCCGGAAGCATCGTCGTCAGCAACAACGTCGTGACCCGCACCGTCGTCGCCACCGATGCGCGCGACTATGCCGGCATCGCCGTCTTCCGCCGCAGTGTCGATCCTGCGTTGAACGCGGCGCAGCCGAGTGGCGTCGTCGTCACCGGCAACACCGTAACCGGCTATCACCGCAAGCCGGCCGGCTCCACCGGCGACGGCTTCGGCATCGTCGTCGAAGGGACGAACCACACCGTCACCAAGAACATCGTCGCCGACAACGACGTCGGGATCCAGATCCAGAGCGGTAACACCGCGGACGTTCAGAACACGCCGTACTTCGACCGCGGCGACGCCACCCCCTCCAGCGCCCTGATCAACCGCAACAGCATCACCAACAACACCGACCACGACCTCCGCAACG
>JAKAHF010000330.1 GCA_021815245.1 Actinomycetes bacterium | reverse complement strand
CGTACTACGCAGTCCGGATGCGAGGCCGGGCCTGCGCTACCATTCGCGGATCAGTAGATCCAGGGGATGATGCGTTTCGGCACCAACTTGACATACTCCGACCACAGTTCCCCGTACTTCTCCGCGCACCGCCGTTCGTCGGCGCGCTCGCGGCCGAGGAAGAGGAGCACATAGTAGAGCGGGTAGAGCCAGACCATCCACACTCCGTAGTAGCCGAGCACGAGACTCAGACCGACCGCTTCGAGTATCTCGCCCAGGTAGTTCACATGCCGCGCGATGCCCCAGAATCCGCCGTAGAGCAATGAATGCCGCCCATCGGTCAGAGCCTTCGGCTCCATGCCCAGGAAGCTCCGCTCCGGGTGGATCTTGAAGTGGAACTTCTGCAGATTGGCCCCGCGCGAGATCGCCCAGCCCGCGAAGAAGACCAGGCTGAAAATCACGAGCAGCCACCACGGCGTGCCGGGGTCGGGCCGATACGCGGTCGCCCACAGGCCCACGGCATAGAAGTAGGGGTAGAACGTGAAGCACCCCCAGATGAGTTTGAAACCCACCCGTTCGGCGAAGATGTCGTAGGTGTACAGATGCACCCGTTCGAAGACCAGATACTCGGTCAGAAACCAGAAGAAGAGCGCGCAGTAGAGCACCACTCCCGGCGAAAAGGCGTCGCCGAACTCCATGATGTGATGTGCCGTGAAGGCAAGAAGGTTGAGCCCGAGCATAGCCGCGCCGATCAGGTACAGGAACATCTTGGCGTCGACCCGGCCCCCGGGGTACCGGCGGCCGCCAAGGAGCTGACGGTTCATCCACCGTCCGAAGTACAGGTCGGCGAGAAGGTTGCGCCCCGTGGGTGGACCGAGCACGAGAGCAAGCACGCTGAGCAGAAACCCGAGTACCGCCGAGCCGATGAGACCCGACCAGCGATGAGTGTAGAGCCAGTCCCAGGGAAGAACGCCGGTCGCGCCGATCACGACCCACAGCGCTACCACCACGGCGAGCACCAGGAGCCCGTTGAGCCGGTAGATCAATGTCTTTCCCGTTGCTGTGTCGGTTACATACCCGGTGACGCGGCGTGCGGGCAGCACCAGGTGCAATCCGAGCATCACGGCGTAGATGATCCAGGGCGCGAAGAATCCGGCGGCAAAATCGGTCATGAGGGGTCCTTGGTCGGCTCGGCCTTGGCGTGAACCAGTCCGCTCGTCGAAGCGCCCATGATCCTCACGGCGGTTCTGCGCGAGACGAGCCGGTTGAGAAAGATGTCGGCCAGCCGGTTCACCCGGCCGGGCACCATGGTCGGGCCTCGACCCAAGGCCCGCAGGGCCTGCTCGGCCACGTCCTCGGCGTTCAGAGTGCCGGGAGCGTCCTCGTCGGAGGCACTGGCATAGCCGGGAGTGCGGGTGGCTCCCGCGCAGCAGGCCAGCATATCGACATTGGTGTCTTTGAGCTCATACCACAGGGCCTGAGCCAGGATGCGATTGAAGGCCTTGCTGGCGGCGTAGGGAGCGACTCGGGGCGGACCGACCATGCCCGCGAGCGACGACATGAGAATCACGCCGCCGCGCCCACGCGTGAGCATGGCGGGCAGCAACGCCCTCGTCAGAAGCAGGGGCGCCCGCACGTTGACGTCGACGACCTTCTCGAGGTCGGCTGCCGGCAGATCGACGAACTCCCCGATGGGTGAGTGGGCCGCGTTGTAGACGAGCAGGCCCAGATCGATCGATTCGCACGACGCGGCGAGAACGTCGAGAAAAGCCGCGTCGCCCAGATCGCCCTCCAAGCAAAGCGTCTCGACCCCATGCGCGCGGCGGATCTCCTCGGCCAGAGCGGCCAGGGGTCCGGGCCGGCGCGCCACCAAGACCAGATTCATTCCCCGGCGGGCGAGTCCGTGAGCGAAGGCCGCGCCGATACCCTCGGACGATCCCGCGACCAGACCCCAGGAACCATAGCGTTGCGGAAAGCTGGGCCTGGCTATCTCAGCCCCCCGCGATCGGAGGAAGAATGCGGATCTCGTCGCCGTCGTTGAGAGGCAAACCAAGCCCTCCGATCTGCCGGACGTTCTTACCGTTGAGAAAGACTCCGACCCACACCGAGCCGTCGGCGCGGTAGACCCGGTCGCGAAGCCTGGGATCCTTGGCCACACAGTCTTCGAGGGCTTCGGCCACGGTATCGCCCTCACACTCCATACGCGTGCGGCCGGCGGTGCCGGAGAGGCCTACTGGCAGTCGTATCGAGGCTCGTGCCATGGTGAATCGGTCGATGACGACGATCGAGGGCGACCGGCCTAGCCGGCCGCCGCCACCTTGTCGGCTTTGCTTGTCTTGAGCGCCACGGCGAGCACGTTCGGGTTCTGGCAGAACGCGACGCACTGCGGTTGACCGTCACAGAGGTCGCACTTCACCGCCACATGCCGGTCGGGATGCTCGAAGATCACGCTGCGCGGACACACGTCGTAGCAGGTGCCGCAGTTGGTGCACAGGCCTTCGTTGACCTTGAGCACGTACCCCGGAGTGGGTTCGAGCCCCGTGGCCTCGACCACGATCGCCAGGCGCTCGATCGCGCCTTCGGGGCACGACTCTTCGCACTTGGCACATCCGGTCTGCAGGCAGGTGTTGCCCTTGACGGCTATGGTCGACGGGTTGACTTCGACGTGCAGGCGCGCGACCGACGGCCGGTACGCGCCCTCGTGCCAGGCCGAGCAGGCGAGCTCGCACATATGGCAGCCCGTGCACTTCTTGTTGTTGATCATGACGTGAGGCATCGGATGACCTTCCTTTTCCGCCCGGCGGCTAGAGTCGCACGTCCACGCCGATCTCGGCCAGCTTGGCCTCGGTCGGCACTCCTTTGTCGTCCCAACCGCGCAGCCGGTAGTAGTCGGCCAGACCCTGCGCGAAGGTCTCGGCCCCGATGAACTTGCCCGCGGAGGGCCCATCGGCGAAAGCACCCGACGCGTCGTAGAGCTTCTTGGGCAGTGAATCCGGCTCCACGCCTTCGCGCAGGTTGAACAGACGGCCGAGGTTCCAGATGCGCTCGCCCGTCTGCATGATCTCGTCTTCGGTCCACTCACCGGGCCAGACGTGGGTCAGCACCTGCGAGAGCTGCTCGGGAGTGACCGCCCAGAAGTCGCACCAGATGCCGCTGAACTTGATCGAGCTGAAGTTCTGGCCGATGAAGCCGTCGGCCACCCGGCCGTTGATGGCCTGGTTGACCTTGCCCTCCATGGTGTCGGCGGGCATGCTGCCGGCCAGGATCTCGTCGCCCACCGGATAGGTGCGCATGTGACAGCCGCCCCGGTCGGAGGTGGCGTAGGAGATGCTCATGCCGAACGCGCCCCGCGGGTCGTAGCCCGGTAGCTCGAGGTTCTTGACCTCCATGGCCAGCTCGGGCACCCCATACTTCGCGGCGAGTTTGCGCGAACCGAGCGCCAGCTCGGCGCCGGCGCCCTGCTTGGTGGCGATCAGCTCAGGCATAGCCACATATCCCGCGGGTTCACCGAAACGCACCCCGAAGTCTGAGATGCCCCTCTCGGTCATGTCCATGGCCAGCGCCACGACCGAGCCCGACGATATGGTGTCGAGACCCCACTCGTCGCACTCCTGATTGAAGCGCATGAGAGCCTCGATGTCGCCCATGCCGCAGTTGGAGCCGCAGAGCGCGATGGTCTCGTACTCGGGACCCTCGCCTTTGACGCCGCCCACCTCGTGCACCTGACGGCACCCCAGCGCGCACTGATAGCACGCGCGGTTGCCGGTCTTGATCTTCTGGAAGGCCTCGGAGTTGATGCCCGCGATCTTCTCGAAGCTGCCGGCCGACCAGTTGCGAGTGGGAATGGCGCCGGCTCCGTCGACCGGGTCGACCAGAATCGGCGTGCCTTCCTCATTGGCCCACAGGTTATCGCCGGTCAGCACGAACTCCGCCCGGATGCCGAGCGCGCTCGGCCCGCCCGCCTTCGCCGACCGCACCACCTCCCCGTTCACCTTGAACTCCACCTTCCCGCCGGCGACCGTGATCTCGACCGGGTTCCACTCCCCCTCCTTCATGTTCTTGACGTTCTGCCTGGAGAGGTCGAACTTCTGCCCGCGGAAGAACAGGTCGTTGTTGCA
>JAKAHF010000329.1 GCA_021815245.1 Actinomycetes bacterium | reverse complement strand
ACGATCAGGGCGCTCCTCAGCGACCTCGGCCAAGCGGCCGCGCATCTCATGGGAGCGGCGATCGACGCTTGGGCGGCTAAAGACGAGCGCATGGCGGCCGACATCACCCTACAGGACGACGTGCTCGACGACATCCACGCCCGGCTGGTGGAGGAGCTGATCCACCTCAAGGGAGAGGACAACCTCGCTCCGGCCATCAGGGTCGCGATGATCAGCCGCTACCTCGAGCGCATCGGCGACCACGCGGTCAATCTGGCCGAACGCATCCAGTTCTACCTGACCGGCAACGAGGAGTACCTGGGGTGAAGGTCTCGCGGGCGCCGTACGGTTTGAAACTCGGTGCGATAGGGGTTAGGCTAGCCGCGTGAAACGCCGTCTCGCAACGCTCGTACTCGTCGCCGCCTTGATCGGTCTCGTCGCCGCCTTGATCGGTCTCGTGGCCGCCTGCGGACCCGGTGACTCGAACCAACCGGAATCCCCGACGACCATGGGGACGGAGCCTGCGAGCGCGACCGAGACCTCCGGGATCAGGCCTACGGTCGAGACGGAGTTACCTTCGGGCTCATCCCTCGGCGGCCCGGCTTCACGACCCATGGCCGACAGCATCGAGTACGCGCGCAGCCTCGGGGGTGCCTCGCGCGAAGGCGAGACCCTGTTCTTCGTCATAGGTGCGGAGACCGACACCGAGCAAGAGGCGCAGAGGCTCCTCGAGGAAGCCCAGCCGTACTTCGGCGACATGGTCAATTACTTCATCGTGCAGAAGTCGGACAACTTCGAGGGAATGGCGCCCGGCAAGTGGGTGGTCTTCGAGGCCTACGATTCGAACCCTTCGGCGGAGAACCGAGAGTTCGGACAGCGGGCTTTCCCCAGCGCCTACGTGGTGCAGGCGACGGTGCGCACGGCCGATCCCATCCCCGTCTTCGAGGACCGGCTCGGACTGTAGGACGCCGGCACCACAAGGAGATGCGGCCGACGAGCCGTATCTTCTTGGGCAAGATGCACAGCTCACCCGATCCGTCGCTGTGGGCGGCGCGGCTCTGCTGACGTTCCGATATCGCGGACCCTCCTCCGCCGTCCGCTGAAAGGACTGCCAGGTGGTCAGTACCGGACTTGCCGGTCTCGACGATGTTCTGCAGGGCCTCAACCCCGGCGACAATGTCGTCTGGATGGTCGAGGACGTCGGCGACTACATGCCGCTTCTCGGTCCGTTCTGTGACGAGGCCTGCCGCTCGGGCAACCCGCTCGTCTATTTCCGCTTCGCCCGCCATGCCCCGCTCCTGCCCGCCGACAGCGGCGCCGTCGTGTACACCATCGATTCGAGCGAGGGCTTTGAGCACTTCGTGTCGGGCATCCTCGACGTGATCGAGGAGACCGGGCGGGGCGGCCTTTTCGTGTTCGATTGCCTATCTGATCTCGCGAGCGACTGGTTCAGCGACCGTATGCTCGGCAACTTCTTCATGATCGTGTGCCCGCACCTCTACCAGCTCGACGCCGTCGCCTACTTCGGCATGCTCAAACACCACCATTCGGTACATGCCAAGGAGCCCATCTACCAGACGGCACAGGTCATCCTCGAGGTGTTCCGCAAAGACGAGACGCTCTACCTGCAGCCGGTGAGAGTGTGGAAGCGCCGCTCGCCCACCATGTTCATGCTCCACTGCTGGAGTGGCGACACCTTCGCGCCCGTCACCAGCAGCTCGATCATAGCCGAGGTGCTGAGCGCCGCCCCCAAGCGCTGGCTCGAATTCACCCACCGCAGAGTTGGTCCCTGGGCACGCCGGTTTCAACAGGCGCAGGACATGGTCGAAGACATGAAGGCCGGCGTGACCGTCGACCCGGTCGATCAGAAGGAGATGGCCGACCATCTCATCCGCATGATGATCACCCGCGATCCGCGCTTCCGCGAGATGGTCACACGGTTCTTCGACCTGCCGGCGCTCGTGGGCATCATGGGTCGCATGATCGGCACGGGCATGGTGGGCGGCAAGTCCTTGGGCATGCTGCTCGCGCGCGCGATCCTTACGGCATCGAGCCCTCGTTGGTCGGAGTTGCTCGAAAGCCACGACTCCTTCTACATCGGCTCCGATGTCTTCTACACCTATCTCGTGCAGAACGACTGCTGGTGGCTCCGCCGCCTGGAACGCGGCCACGAGCGCGACTTCGCCACCTATCTCCAACGAGCCGCCCAGGTGCGGCAGCGCATCCTCAAGGGAACGTTCCCCAAGTACATCGAGGACCAGTTCACCGAGCTGCTGAGCTACTTCGGACAATCCCCGCTCATCGTGCGCTCGAGCAGCCTGCTCGAAGACAGCTATGGCAACAGCTTCTCGGGCAAGTACGATAGCGTCTTCCTCGCCAATCAGGGCTCGCCCGAGGCGCGGCTCGTCGCCTTCCTCGACGCTGTGCGCACGGTGTACGCGAGCACCATGAGTGAAGCCAGCTTGACCTACCGGCTCTATCGCAACGTGCTCGAGCGCGACGAGCAGATGGCGCTACTCGTGCAACGCGTCTCGGGAGAGATGCACGAGAACCTGTTCTTTCCGCACGCGGCTGGCGTGGGTTTCTCGTTCAACCCCTTCGTCTGGCGCGAGGACATCGATCCCAAAGCGGGAGTACTGCGGCTGGTGTTCGGACTCGGCACCAGAGCGGTCGAACGAGCCGACGACGACTACACACGGCTCGTCGCCCTCAATGCCCCGCTCAGGCAGCCCCCGGGCGTCGACGGCCGGGGCGATTACGCCCAGCGCCTCGTAGACGTGCTCGACCTCAAGGCCAACCAGATGACCACCCGCGACTACCGGGCGGTCGCCGACTGCCTGCCCCCGTGGCTGCGAGAACTGTTCATGTCGTCGAGCCGGGCCACGGGAGCGAGCGATTCTTGGGACGACGGGCCACCGCCCGCCGCCGACGTCTTGACCTTCGAGAAGATGCTGGCCAAGACCGGCTTCGCCTCGACCATGCGCGATCTGTGCCAGACGATCGAGGCGGCCTACGAATACCCGGTCGACGTCGAGTTCACAGCCAACTTCTCGTCCGAGCGCGACTTCAGGCTCAACCTGCTGCAGTGCCGGCCGTTCCCGGTGAAGATAGAGGGCGAAGCGGCACAAGTGAGCCTGCCGAGCCAGGTGCCGTCCGAGAGGATCATTCTCGAGAGTCGCGGGCCCATCATCGGGCATAGCCGCGACATGGCCATCGACACGCTACTGTACGTGGTGCCCACGGAATACAGTGCTTTGTCGATGGCCGATCGCTACTCGCTTGCCCGGCTCATCGGCCGGCTCGTGCACACAGTCAGCCCGACCGACCAAGCGCACCGCATGCTGCTCGTGGGTCCGGGTCGCTGGGGAACCTCCATGCCCTCGCTTGGATTGCCCGTGACCTTCAATGAGATCCGGCGGGCCTCGGTCATCTGCGAACTGGCTCTCATGCACGAGGGATTGGTGCCCGACGTCTCACTCGGCACGCACTTCTTCAACGACATAGTCGAGCTCGACATGCTGTACCTCGCGGTAGCCCCCGGTCGCGAGGGCCATGCGCTCAACGAGAACCTTCTTCTCGAGCTTCCCAACCGATTGGAGCACCTGCTGCCCGATGCCGCTCGCTGGGGGGCGATCCTCAGAGTCATCGAGGCCGACTCCTGGGGTGAGCCCGGCTCGATGGTGCTCAACGTCGACTCGCTTCGCCAGCAGGCGGTCTGCCATTGGAGAAGCGGATCTCGGTGAATCGCTTCGGCCGGTGATCGCCGGCGCGACAGCTCCCCGTCGAGGGCGCCCGAGGCGTGTTCAGTCGCCGCCCGCATCTGTCGATACATAGAGCGGAACCCGCAAATGCACTCGAGAGAGGTGATTGCCATGAAGGCGCGGCTGATCCTCGGTCTGGTCATCTTCAACGCGTTCGGACTGATTGCCCTGATCTTGCTTTGCGGCCTCCCCGCTCTCGGCGGCTGACCACCGCTCACCGCGTTCGCCCCGAGAGAGCGGCCGGCAAAGGGTCGGCCGGCCACCGACCCCGTCCTCTATAATGGCCGCACCCATGGTCGAAGCATCCGACGATACGCCACAGACGCCGCCCGCGGCCCCTCCGCTGGGAGGACGGCGCAGG
>JAKAHF010000328.1 GCA_021815245.1 Actinomycetes bacterium | reverse complement strand
CCGATCAGAGCCGGCGACATCCGCGAGGCTTTGGGCGAAACGACAATCGCCGGCCGGGGGGCTCACGTTCATCTGGGCCCGCTGCATTGGCACGACGTCGACGAGTCGTTCCTCCTGGAATTGGACGGCTTGGAACTGACGATCAGCGCCGACATACAGGGCTTCTTGCGCCGTCCCCGGCAGGAGGAGCTGGTTGAGGAAGTGTCTCCCCTGCTCGAGCGCGTGCTACGGTCGGCTGCCTACGTGAAGGCGTCGCGCGGAGAACTCTCCGTAGTATCGGCCCACTTCTCCCTCGACGAGTCTGAGATGGTGCGCGAGTTCGGCCTGCGGGAGTTGGTCATCACCGAAGGTGAGGCCGGCGGCGTGGTCATCGGTGCCGACGGAGAAGAGACACACTATGAAGCGGGTCAGAACGAACGCGAAGATCTTGATACGACGGGGGCGGGTGACGTGTTCTTCGCGGCTTATCTCGTCCATAGGCTCCACGATGGTGAAAGCGTGGCCATCGCCGGCCACCCGGCAGCCCCACCGGCCACCGCCCACGTGCACGGGCGATACATCACCGAGGAGTCACTGTTGCTGCCGCCCATGGCGTCCCCGTCCGACTGAGCGACACCCGACGATCCCGCGTCAGCGCTCCGCCGCAATCTCCTCGACGGCCGTCGCCGCGGGCTGCTCGATGCCCTTCTGCCAAAGGAACCTGTACAAGAACTCGTGGTGTCTCAGCATGACCTCGCGGGCACGCGCGGAGTCTCTGTCCTCGACCGCCGCCACGATGGCCCTGTGAGCGGCGAGTAGGTCGCCCGGGTCGGGCTGGTCGCCTTCGGGGGGAACGCCCACGAACATCTCACCCCTGATGGTCGTCATCGCCTTCTCGAGAAACTCGTTGTGCGCCGCCTTCACCAGGGCGTGATCGAACGCTAGGTACCACTTCTGCACCACCGCGACGTCTTGCGGCGGCGGCTCGCAGTAGGCCTTGAGGCGTTGCACGTCGTCGTCGGTGCGGTTCTCGGCCGCGAGCGCCGCGACCTCCTTCTCGACGATGCCCTGAAAGGCGAGCATCTCTTCGAATCTGTGCCGGTTCGCCGCCACCCATTCAGTGCGCCGTGTGCGCAGGGTATCGGCGTCGACGACCCACGAGCCACCCTTCTTGCCCCGCCTGACCACTATGAAGCCGAGCGTCTGCAATACCTTGAGTGCCGCCCGCAGTGTCACTCGCGACACCCCCAGGTGCTCGCAGAGCTCCCGCTCGGGGGGAAGCCGGTCGCCGGCCCCGAGTTGGCCCGAGTGTATGAGCGTGCGGATGTAGAGCGCCGTGTTGTCGATGGCGCTCGCCGCGCCACCGATGGTGTCGCGGTAGCACCCCAGCGGGAAAACGGGCTCTGTGAGATCGACTTCCATGTCAGATAGTCATGATACTCGCAAGGCTATGGTCACAACGGGGACGAAGTGCGGAGCCGCGCCCGCGGGCGCGGCTCCGTGCACAGGAGGGGCCGATCATGGCGTAGCAGGTGCGTCTCACCACAGCGACGCCGGAATGATGTACTCGATCGCTCGTCTCGGGCACTCTCCCCAACACACCCCGCAGCCCCAGCACTCTTCGGCATAGGCGACCACGGGGTGCTCCTCCTCGTCGTCCCAGGTGTAGACGTCCTGCGGGCACAGGTCGTAGCAGGTCTGGCAGCCGTCGCACTTCTGGTAGTCGATCCTGGTGATCGAGTCGGCCATTTTAGTTCGCCTCCTTCGCGTACTCGGGCTTGAGAGCCGGGGGCTTGCGAATGTCGAGCACCGCCTGTCCGTTCTTGAAGCTCTGGTAGGCGACCATGTCGGTGCGCGCGGCGTCCAACTCGGGATAGTCGGTGCGCATGAAATTGCCGCGCGTCTCCTTGCGCTCCAGGCAGGCCGTCAGATGGAGCTCGGTGAGTTGCAGGATGTTCTTCGCCTCGAGGCAGCGCATGAGGTAGTGGGGATTCGGAGCCATGAGCTCGGGCAGGAACCTGCGCTTGAGCGACTCGAGCCTCTTGAGACCTTCCCTCAGCTTGCCCTCCGACTTGAACTGCCCGACGTAGCGCGTATTGATCCAACGGACGGCGAGCTCGAACTCCATGGGCATGGTGCCGTCGGTCACGGCGAGCGGGGCGAGGGCAGTGGCCTTCTGACGCTCGACCTGACCCTCGTCGAGTACCGGTTCTCCGGCATCGCTCACAAAGCCGGGCAGTCTGTCGGCGCAGAGGAAGGCGGCCTGGATGCCCGGGCCGCAGCTGGCCAGGCCCACCGCGGCATCGCCCACGGCGAAGAGGCCTTTGAGCGGCGTCTGGAAGCTATCGTCCACGACCAATCCGCAGATGGTGGTGAAGTTGTGGGGCATGTTCACCATGAGCTCCCACTGGTGGCTGTGTGGATCGAAACCGCGCTGCGCTGAAGCCACCATCGACACGAGCCGCTCGTCGGCCAGCGCCACCTCGCACCGCTTGAAGTAATCCTCGGGGAAGTGCCGGCTGTCGGCGTAGATGGGATCCAGGCCCATCCGTTCGATCTTGGTGTACAGAGGGGCCGTGACGAACGGCAGCACCGTACCCTTCCACGTGCGCCACCTGCCCGCGATGCCATCGCGGTTGACCAGTTGCCCGTAGGGCATCGTGATCTCGTCGCGGTAGCGGAAGCCCCAGCAGTTGCCACAGTCGAGGTTGGCGAGCTCGGCGCCTGCCCGGTAGCCGGCGGCGAGCCCGTCACCCGCGATGGCGCCCGGAGCTCCGTGGTATTTCATCTTGTACTTGTAGAAGAGCGGCTGCTCCGGATCGTACGACCGGGCGAACGGCCCGCTCGACATGACGACCGCCTTCGCTTTGATCACCATGAACTGCCCGGTGCGGGTATCGACCGCCGTCGCGCCCACCACTCGGTCATTGTTGGTCAGCAGGTCGACCAGCATGACGCGATCGAGCACGTTCACGCCCGCCTTGACCGCCGCCCGCGCCATCTTGGGTTTCACGTCCATCCAGTGCACGCACATCTGACGCTCCTGCTCTTCCCAGAAGCGGTTGCGGCTCCAGTGGATCTCGCCCTTGTGCCAGGTCATGTCGAGGCCCATCTTCTCGGCCTCTTCGAGCGCCCAGTAGGCACCGTTGTAGATCGTGTAGGGGATGTTGGGGTCGACGAAGCGGCCCGGGCCGTTCAACCAGTTGACACGCCCCTCCCATTTCGCGACCTGCTTGGCGAGAGGCACGTCGAGCAGGGGCCAGCCAAGAAGCGTGTCGATGCCCGCCCCTCCGTGGCCGCTGCGCTTGGTGTTGCTCTTCTCGATCATCGTCACGCGCAGGCCCTTCTCGGCGGCCTTGTACGCGGTCGGGCACCCGGCTATGCCGCCGCCCGCCACCAGCACGTCGGTCTCGATGTACCTATCCGCCACGTGCGGCGCGGCCATCAGTGCCCCCCTTCCGGCGGCGGGCCCATGAGCGCCTTGAAGGCCTCCATCTCCGCCTCCATCTCTTTCATGGCCTTCTCGATGACGAAGTCCTCGAACTCCTCATCGTCGTACCTGATGCCCTTCTTGTACTCCGGCACCACTTCGCGGGCAGCGGCGTAGTAGCTGATGTCCTTCTGCTCGGCCCTCGCTTTGATGAGCCGCCACAGAGGGAACTCGAACTGCGTCTCATACCCGTGCTCTGACAGTGGATCTAGCACTGAGTCTTCCTTTCCTTGCTCTACGCTGATTCCCAGCGTCCGCGTTGACCGTAACAAAGCCTCGTCAAAACATCAATAGGAAATACCTTTTGTTGAAATCTTGACAAGAGCCTCGGCGGTCGTCAATAATCCAAGGCGGGTCGTCTCAACAACGCACCCATGATGTCCGTAGAAGCGAGCGAAGGGACGGGGGTCAGACGATGGCGACGCGAGAAAACCACGAAGATGCGCCCCGGGGTTTCGAGCCGGAGCTCCTTGGGCAGGTCAGTAGGCGTGACTTCCTCAAGCTGGTCGGCCTGACGGCGATCGGGCTGTTCGTCGGCTACGGGCTTTTCAACGGCTTCGGGGATCTGTTCGCCCGCGCCGCGCGCATTCCGGAAATCCGATCCATCTTCGAATCCCCCGGCTCCCACTACGGCTACAACTG
>JAKAHF010000327.1 GCA_021815245.1 Actinomycetes bacterium | reverse complement strand
CGCGGTAGTCGAGGATCCGAGGCGTCAGGATCAAGGGCTCGTGTTCCCCCATTGGGACCGGCTGACCTCGAGCTGTCCCCTGAGCTCACTCGTTCGCAACGAGTACCACGTTGAATCGAAGAGATCGTCGAGTTGAACGGCGAGGCGCAGAGCCGACCTAAGGAGAGCCTCGATGCGACATTCGTGAATGCGTCGGGTTGATGTGGTCTGGTCGTCAAGGGCGACGAGACACAAGAGACGCGCTCGCACTGACAACTCTAGGTACAGAAACCGAGCATATGCAGACTCGGATCTCCTCATGCGTCGGGCGGAAACAAGAGTGGCGAGCGCTCGAAGCGGCTGGCCAGCAACGAGGTAGACCGAGACTAGGAGCCGAAGACTCTCCCAGCTCTCGGCATCACCGATCCACGGGAGGGCCTCGCGGAACGACAGGTGAGCGGACTCGACTGCCGCGCCAATCTCATGCTCGACGAGAGCAATCTCGGCGTCGGCAGCCGACACCACCATCCGCCTGTAGGACGGGCTTCCGGTCCCGTACTCGCCATAAAGGTCCCGATAGCGGCGTATTCCGTCTGCATCGCCGAGTGCGGCCGAGCAGGTAACAAGCTGTGCGACGTAGGTCTCGTCTACAAACGAGTGATCATTGAGCCCGAGGCGGGCAGCGACCTGGTAAACGCTCCACGCCTCCTGAGCAAGATCCAGCGCTCGTCGCAATTCGCCGCGCCGTAGTTCATACCTCGACTCGATTAGCAGCAGCTTGTCTCGTCGATCAGACTGATTGGCGTCGGACAAGAAGTCATGGCTGCCCCGGAGCGCAGCCAGTACGACCTTTCTGCCAAGTGGTAGGCACGCCGCGACATTCGTCAGGCCTGCGAGGGCTCGGTGCGTCTCAACGACTGAAGTCGAGTCGTGCGCTGACGCCACCACCTTGTAGGACGCAGTGGCGGCCGTGTATTGCGCAAGATGAACCATGCACGTCGCATGCATATAAGCGCAGTGGGCCGCTCGGTCGATACGATCCTGCGCCTCGTGTTCGCGGCTCAGTCTTTCGTAGAGTCGAGCCGCTGCAGCAAAATCCCGGAGTGAGTAGAGCGTCCATGCCGCAGCCTCTGGACTCTCGCTGGTGTCCACCCGAGCCTGCCCCCCTAGCCTTTCGGCGCAGCGAGTGTCCCTGAGGTGGTGGGGGAACTGGCCCCAAGCATCTCAGACAGCTCACTTCGGATCGATCCGGCGAGCCACTTGGCGCAGTGTGCATGATCAGAGATCTCGACATCGGTCGCCGAAGTGAGCTGTTCAACCGTTCGGAACTCGCGGAGGATGCCATCTGCCTGCTTGTCAGTCAGCTTGCTACTCAGTTCCGAGAGAAGCATGTGCGAGAGGTGGCCAGCTCGGCGTCGAGAATGGAGGAGTCGCAGCTCCTCGTGAGCGGGACGGCCGTCGCGTTCGATGGCCTTGCGAATCGATGCCTCGATCTTCGGGATTGGATCCACGGACCGACCGTAAGGAATGTAGAGGCGTTCGAGAATATCCGACGGCACCGGCGACGCGGCATCAGACCCCCTGAGTGCGAAGACAGGGCCACTCTCGCCGAGCAACGCAGCACCCAATTCGAACATGACGTTTGGATTGAGAGTCGTGATGTCCGCGACAAATGCATGCGCGGCCTGTATGTGGGCTCGTACGTTACCCAGCAAGGTACCGTCCAGGGTGTAGTCACGTGCTAGACGGACTTCAAACAGATATGGCGGCAATTCCAGAACCCGGCGAACGGCCGCCTCGACATTTCGGTAGGCATCATCGAAAGGGGTGATCATGAAGACAGTTATGCGGCCGTCGTCAGGAATGGGCTTGACGGCGCTCAATGACTGTACCTCCCGGCGCTCATTCTCGAGGGCCACTTGAAGGGCGCTGCCCCGGTGCCGCAACTCGAGGACCGTCTCGAAGAACCGCACCAACTGCCCGTGGATCAGAGTCGCGTTGTCCTCGGTCAGGAGGTTGTATGAGTAAAGTACGGCGCTGTTATGCAGGCCAAGGTAGAGCTCGGCCATGGTGCCGTCCGTGCCGTCCTCATCGGCCAAGGCTTGAATGAGGTGATTCGCCGAGTTGATCGTCAGATAGAGAGGCCGTCGGCGTGCCTGCTGCAGCACCTCCGTCGCAATGTCCTCCATCGCGGTGACGAACAGCGGCTGCGTGACGATTTCACGGAGTTTGAGCTCTGCGTCGGACTCTGGAGTCAAGACTATTCGCGCCGGAAGTTCAGCGGGTGCGTAACGCCTCGTACGGACATGCGCCTCCGGAGCACCATTCCTGCGCAGAACGCCCTCTATTGCCACCTCCAGCCGCGTGAACCGAGCTGCTTCGTCACGTTCGAGGCGCTCGAACAGACCGGGATCGTCAGATGCGTCGAGGCGAACCAACTCGTACGTATCCGAGTGAGAGTCGACAAACTTCTCAAGGAGTTCCTCGTCGAATCGCCTTCCCGCGTTCACCACGACGAGGCCCTTGGCGTTCGCCAGACGATAGAAGACAGCCTCGCCGCCCCGGTAGGCAAAGTAGTAGATCGGGATTAGGCCGCTGGGTCTGCGGGCATTCTTCGTTGCGTACTCGGCGAGCGTCATGTGGCCAGAATTGGTCTCGAAGACCAGATGTTCAATGATTGCGGTGAAGAACTCCTCGTGGTAGAAGGCCATCCCTTTGAGGTGGTAGTGATGCCAGCGGTTGATCTGCCGGAACCTCACTGGGTCTTCCCGCGAGAGTTCGATAAGACGATCGATAATCAGGCGACCTATGGCTGCTTGGAGGCGACGATAACTCGGGCTGAGCGTTGGCTCTGTCTGCACGCCGTCTCTCGCGGCGGTCGGCTGGAGATCAGGGCTGTCAATCACACCTCGGACGAACTTGGCCCACGGCGGCAGAAACGACGCGTCATTGGCGCGAACGAGCACCCTGCGGACGAAGATGTCTACCACCCCGGTCGTGTTCACGTCCGGGATGTGCCTGTCGGAGATATACAGGACGCCGGCGGAATTCAGGTCTCCCCCAAGGTGTATGGGGATGACGTCGAGAGCAATGTCGTGATAGCGATGCTGCACAAACGCCTTGTAGGCATCGCGCTCCTATTCGGGAGAGGTCCAATGGTCCTTGTGCCATGGTGCAGCAGTGGCGTTTACGGGTCCGACACCATTCAGGACGATCGGATACGGAATGAAGTCGCAGTACTTGACGATGGATCTGGTCAGGTGGTCGGCTGCGAGGACGAACTCGTATCCCTCGGCGATGTGAAGCTCGACTTCCGTCCCAGGTTGATCGCGGGCTATTTGTCGAAGTTCGCAGGCACGCGAGCCCGAGTTCGACCACTCGAGGCCATCGCTCTCGTCCGCGCGGCGCGAGCGCACGACGATGCGATCGGCAACCACGTAGGCAGAGAGCATTCCGATCCCGAACTGGCCGATTAGGCGCCTTGCAACGTCATGGCCGGCGCGCGAGAGCTCGTCCCGAATCGTTCCCTTGTCGCTCGCCCCGATGACACTGAGGAACTCGCGAATCTCAGCACGAGACATCCCAATGCCGTTGTCCCGAACGGTAACGAGCCGGGCAACCTGATCGACACTGATGTCAATCCAGCCATGAAGGTCTGGCTGATCCACGCTCCGGAGGGCTATTGCATCGTGGGCGTTTTGCACGAGTTCGCGAACGAACACCTCGGGCTCGGTGTAGAGGTTCTTGGCGAGCAGGCGGATGAGCCCTTCGAAGTCCGCCGTGATATCGAAACGCTCAACGGTTGCGTCCGGCACTCCGAAATCCCTCCCTGTTCGCGACCAGCCCGACTCAGTCCCCGGCAGTTGCCCGCTCACCTCCAAGGATAGGGCGCGCTCGCCCATCGATGTCACGCTGCGGAGCGGGACGCGTGGCCTCCCGGGCGTGACACTGTCGTCCTTCGGATAGGTCCCGGGACGGCCAGGCAGCGTGTCTTGCTCCTGGCGTCGCGACACTCTAACTATCGCGATTCCCGTTCCCCGACCAAGTTCAGAGCACACCGCTGGGGACGCTGCTTGTTCCCAAGCAGAATGTCGCGGGTTCGAATCCCGTCTCCCGCTCCACTTCCCCCCTCACG
>JAKAHF010000326.1 GCA_021815245.1 Actinomycetes bacterium | reverse complement strand
CACACGATACCAGTGCCGCCCGACATAGCGCTCGCCGCTGCCACGGCGAGAGTCACCACCGGCCGGGGTGATCGGTTCGCAAACGAACTCCTCGTGACCATGGTTCTCGAAGATCACGGCTCGATTCTATACCAGCGACCGGACGTCACTCGAGCGCGTGAGCGACAATCGACGAGGCCGGCAGCAGCCGGCCGGGACATTCAGGCCGTCCCGCGCGACTGCCGCTTCTTCGCGGCTTTGGCGGTGTTCTCGCGCACCCTGAACTCGACGATGCGGGCTATGAGATCGATAGGCAGCGGGTCGTCGAGCGGGAAGCGCAGCGAGCCTTTGCCGCCTTTGTAGGGCGCCGACTCCTCGTCGAAAGCCTCGATGCCGCTCGGCGTGGGATACAGCCCGATGTGATTCTTGAACGCGGCGAAATGCACCAGATGCCCGTACAGGTCGAAGGTGGGCATGGCGTAGCTGATGGTCTCCACGGCCCCGGGCGCGCTCGTCTTGACGACTTCACGCACCTGCTGGAGCCTCTCGGCGATCTCGGGGGCAAAGCCGGCGATGTACTCGTCTATCGACTGCGCGACCGTGCGATCTTCCATGGATCTCACTCCTCCGGCTCTCTTCCCGCCGTGCGACGACGGGCGACGTTCGACACATCAATAGTAGACATCGACTCCGAGACCCATGGGAAGCTGCTCGTAGATGTGAGCCGACAACCATGTGGGCGTACGTACGCAGCCGTGGCTCGCGGGGTATGGGGGCACGCTCTTGGAGCCGTGGATGGCGATGTGCGGCATGAAGTAGGCCGGATAGTACATCCACCCCACGGGCACGTGCTGCCAGCCCACCTGGCGCAACCAGATACTGCCGTGACCGGTGGGCGTGCCCAGCTTGCCCGTCGACACGTGCACGACTTCGGTCACCGCGTCGTCTGTGATCATGAAGAGCACTTGGCGGGTAAGGTCGACCTCCACCCGGTGGCCCGGAGTGGAGAGTCTCGGCTGCGGCGTCTCCGCGGCGAACACGCGCTCCCAGACCTCGGGACCGGCTATGCCGTCGCGCGGAAGACGCTCGACCTTCTCGAAGGCCATGACCGCGTCTCTCGTGCGGGCATCGTACACACCGTCGACGTCGCCGCAGGGATAGCGCAGATCGGCCAGTCTCGCCTCGAGCACGCGCACGAAGGTGTTCTCGGAGCCCACGGTCTGCTCGGGATAGGCTGTCGAAGCCGTAACCTCGAGTGGCGGGACGCACCTCGCCCTCAGAGGCTTCATGAAGGCCCGGTAGATCATCACGGCCACCTGGCTCCGGTTGAGGGTCATAGCCGGATAGAACCACCCCTGGGCGTCGCCCTGCACGATGCCGAGCCGGCACGCGTCTGCGATCGCCGCTGTGTGCTGTGAGGCGATGAGCCCCCTGTCGCGAAAGCCGTTCAGCCAGATCTGGGTATTTCCTGCGGGAACGGAGTATCCGGCCGTCTGCTTGGCCGCCAAGTAGTACTTCAGAGCCCGCATCAGCAACGAGGTGGCCTGCTGGCGGTTCACGACGGCGTCGGGCGAGAAGGTGGTCGCCGACGTGCCCGACACCAGACCGGCTGCGTAGAGGTGTCCCACGGCCGCGGTGAACCAGTCATAGCGGCCCACGTCGGTGAATGGAAGGGCGATAGACGCCTGCAGATCGAGCACCCGGTCGAGGTAGACGGTCATCTCGGCCCGGGTCACGGGGTCGTACGCTCCGAACATCCCGTCGGCTCTCGGACTGATGATGCCTTCTGCCTCGAGCGCCAGCGCCGCCTCGGCATACCACTCACTGCCCTTAATGTCGCTGAAACCCGGGGCGGCCGAGACTTGCGGGGCGAGCGCCATCGCCCCCGCCACCACGGCAGCCGCAAGCACGCAGAGGGCCGCCACGAAGACCACCGCGTGGCGGGCTCTCGTCGACCACTTCATCTCAGACCCTCGCGACCACCGAACTGCTGCATAGGAAGACAAGTTCTTCCCGGCGCGCGTCAAACCTGCCGAGTATAATCACCTCACTTATCGGCGATCTTTCGAAAGGCGAAGACATGGATCAGCCCAAAGTCTTTCTCTACGCGCTGAGCACATGCGGGCACTGCCGCAACACCAAGAGACTTCTCGACGAGAACAGCGTCAAGTATGACCACGTCGACGTCGATCTCCTGCCGAAGGACGAGCTCAAGAAGGTGCTCGAGGACGTGCGTAAGCTCAATCCGTCTGTCTCGTTCCCCACTCTGGTGATCGACGACAGCAAGGTCATCGTCGGCTACCGCGAACTCGAGATCATGGAGGCATTGGGGCTGTGAGTGAGGTTCAGGATCTCTACGAGCGTCTCAAGAAGGTCAACGAGGCGAGAGGCTACTACTTCAACGAGAAGCACCTCGACCTCACCATGCAGCTGATCGACGGCCTGCTCAAGAACAAGGAACGCTACGGCTACATGTCGTGCCCCTGCCGCCTCGCTTCGGGTGATCGCGAGAACGACCGCGACATTATCTGCCCATGCGACTACCGCGAGCCCGACGTCGAGGAATACGGCAGCTGCTACTGCAACCTGTACGTATCGAAAGAGTGGAACGAGGAGACGATCAATCACATCCCGGTGCCCGAGCGCCGGCCTCCTGAGAAGTCGTGGCTGGCCTGGCCGGGCGGCGACGCCTGACTATCCTACAGTCGAGACGCCCTCACTCTTTGATTGCGGCATAGGCGCAGTCGGGCACGATCATGTCGGCCATCAGCCTGCCCGCCGGGCTGGCCCTGATCGCCGAAAGCGCCAACCGGTAGAGCGTCCCGCCCTCGTGGGGCGTTCGCAGGTCCCAGCGGTCGTAGATGGGGCCAAAGCCGTGCCGGCGGACGATTCGGCGCGCCCTGTGCGGCGTGAACCAGTTCAGGGCCGGTGCTTCGGTGAAGCCCACCAACTCGGGCCGGGTCTCTTTGGCCCACAGCATGATCTTGCGTTTGATGGCGTCGGGATACCAACCGAATAACGGAAAGCCCTCGATCTCGCCCTGTGAAGGGCAAAGCGAACTGGCGGTGTAGAACCACAGCACTCCGCCGGGTCTGAGCACCCGGTAGGCCTCGGAGAACGCGCGATCGACATCGGCCACATGCTCCATGACCGAATTGGCGTGCACGATGTTGAAGCTCTCGCCGGCGAACGGCAGGTCTTCGGCGGTGCCCGAGTGCAGATCGAGGCGCACGCCTAGCCGGGCGGCCAGCTCGCGGGCGGTGGCCCGGGCTTCGTCCCACGGCTCCACGCCTCTGCAATCGTAGCCAAGTTCACGGCAGGCGATCATGAAGCCCCCCGTGCCTGCTCCGACGTCGAGCACCGCCGCCCCGTCGGCGATCGGCGCGATCTGCTTCAGCCGCGTGAAGAGGAGCGCGGCGTAGGCGCGGAGTGCCGGGAGTTGGTCAAGAGCCTCTTCGACGGGTCGCCGCTCGCGGGCGGCATGTGTGGAGCGATCGACATTCATGGTGAGCCTGAATCATCGGGTTGGTTTCTCTGCCGATATTCCCCCTGAAGCCATTCACTCCTGCTGTAGACTGAGACGGCATGGACGCGACCGAAGCCAAGTCTTCACCACAGTCAAGCGAGCCGGCGGCACGATCGGACGAACCTGAGCCGCAGACCGCCCGACCCGGAGACCGGTACGACGCCGGTGTCGAACCCCGGGCCACGGTCGCGATCATCGTGCTCAACTACAAGAACTACGGCGACACCATCGAGTGCCTCCGCAGCCTTCTCGGCATCGACTACCGCGAGCGCGAGATCATCGTGGTCGACAACGACTCGCAGAACGACTCACTCGAGCACATCGTCGGCTTTCTGGCCGAGATCGGGGTGCCTGTCTACCGGGTCGACGAAGACGCGCCCGAGTCGGCCACCGAGCGAGACGAGGCCGTGTACGCCGTGCAATCGTCGAGCAATCGCGGCTACGCGGCCGGCAACAACGTCGGCATCCGCGTCGCCCTGGCCCGAGACGCCGCGTACGTGCTGATCCTGAACAACGACACCGTGGTCGACCCCGACTTCCTCGGTCCTTTGGTGCAGTACCTCGAGGCGCACCCGATGGTCGCGGCGGCCGGACCGCTGCTTCTCGACCCCGACCGGC
>JAKAHF010000325.1 GCA_021815245.1 Actinomycetes bacterium | reverse complement strand
AACCAGGTGTTCATGTTCTCCAAGGCCGTGGGGACGTCGGGCCTCGTGGGACTTCTCGCCGGGTCGCCCGCAGACCCGCGCGGCCAGGAGGTCGTGATCTTCGACAACTTCAAGATCTGGACGGCGAGATAGGGGGTCGCCCGCGTCGCGGCCGCAGCGGCCGGAGGGCGAGTCTATGCCGGTTCGGCCTGTCGCCTACGCACCTTTCTGCGCGCGTCGCGGCTGCGGAGCCACAACCAGATGGTGCGCAGTACCTCACCGAGGGTGAATGAGGCGAGCGTGAGGTAGAGACCCGTCAGCGCGCCCCATAGCACCCCTCCGATGAGGGCCAGGCTGACGAAGACGAGAAAGAGCACGACCGACTCCGGGATGGCCCGGGTGTGCCGGCTGCTCAGAATCCATCCCTGGAACAGACTCTGCGCCACCGAAGCGCTGGGACCCGGAAGAATGATGAAGAGGCAGATCCACAACATGTGAGGCAGTGGATCGACCAAGTCGAGGACTCCGGCGAACATCAGGCGTGAGACGGGCGGAAGCATCAAAACGAGCAGGACGGCGGTGGAGGCTACCGCGAGGCCGGCTCCAAATGCGCGCAGGGCCCTCGACGAGCGGTACTCATCGGCCAGCGCGACGACCACCTCGTTGTATGCCCCTCCAAAAGCGCGCACCGTGTAGTTCACCGAGCCGATGATCGGCCAAGCGGCCAACGACTCCAGAGCGAGAGGCATGCGGCTCATGGCTGCGCTGCCGATGGGACCCGCGGCGAGAAGCAGCACCTGCGTGAGCGACAGCGGGATGTAGAAGTCGAGCATGGCCCGGGTGGTGAGGGGCTGGGCGGCGACAGGAGAGGGCCGAAGCTCGTCGCGGAGGGTCCGTTGCACTACCACGTGCACGTAGACAGCCTCGGTGACCACCCCCGCGACCAGCGTGCACGCCGCGACGACGATGCCTGAAACCCCGAGCACGAAGAAACCCAGGGCAAGGACCGTCGCGTCTGCGGCGAAGCGCACTCCAGTGCCGATGCCCACCTTGAGCGAATGACCGAACCTGATGAGCACCCCTTGATGAAAGCGGCGGTACGCGATAGCCCACGTCCACGGAATCGTGATGAGAAGGCCGACACGCGCAGGCCCGATGATCTCCTCGGGCGCGTGGATGACGTTGCGCGCCAGCAGATAGTAGACGGGGGTGGCGGCCATGATCACGTGCAGCACGGTGAGAGCCAATCCGAGGCGGTTCATGAAGCGGCGCAGCTTGAGGTATGAGTGCCAGTCACGGCTGAGCGCGGTGGAGGCGGCGAGGAGCATGATGATGGGCGCCTCGATCATCAGCGTCAGTGGAAACACAAGCCCGCCGTAGGCGGCCAGGTTGATCTTGGGCTCAGCCAGGCGCGAGACGATGGCGCTGATGGCGGGTCCCTCGAAGCCCATGAGGATCCAACTGGCGGCAAGAGGCCACCACGTGCGGAGGATGCGGGGCCAAGCCAAAGGTCGACGCCCCCGTGGCGGGGCCGGGTCTGAGCCAAGAGCGACAGGGCCCGACGGCGTGGGCGCCGTGGGCTCCGAGCGGTGTTCGCTGCCGTCTTCGATCATCGCGAGGGATTATAATGCGGTACTTGTGCTTGACGCCGGGACTTCGCTTCCTGAGGCTCCTTTGACAGGGACGCAGCCGGCCGCCGTCGCGAAATCACCTATCAGCGGGCTGGAGAACACTGTTATGAAGCTGAAACTAGGTATCCCCAAGGGCAGCTTGGAGAACGCCACCATCGAGCTGTTCCGGCGTGCCGGCTACAACATGACCACTTCGAGCCGCTCGTACTTTCCGGTGATGGACGATGCCGAGATCGAGTGCATGCTCATCCGCGCGCAGGAGATGGCTCGCTATGTCGAGGACGGCATCCTTGACGCGGGCATAACCGGTCTCGACTGGGTGCAGGAGAACGAGGCCGACGTTCAGCCCGTGTGCGACCTTGTCTACGCACGCCAGAGCTTCGGCAAGGTCCGTTGGGTTCTCGCGGTGCCCGAAGGCTCGTCGGTGCAGAGCGTGAAGGACCTCGAGGGCAAGATCATCGCTACCGAATTGGTCGCGACCACGAAACGCTACCTGGCGGAGAACGGCGTCACGGCCAAAGTGGAATTCAGCTGGGGCGCTACCGAAGTCAAGCCCCCGGAATTGGCGGACGCCATCGTGGAAGTCACCGAGACGGGCAGCTCGCTGCGGGCCAACAAGCTCCGCATAGTCGAGACGGTGCTCGAATCGAACACTCAGCTCATCGCCAATCGCATCTCGTGGGAGGATCAGGCAAAGCGGCGCAAGCTCGAGGACATCAGCATGCTGCTAGAGGGTGCCATCGCCGCTCTCGGCAAGGTGGGACTGATGCTCAACGTGCGGCGGGGCGACCTCGAGACGGTGCTGCAGGTACTGCCGGCGCTCCATCGGCCGACGATATCGTCTCTGAGCGACGAGGAGTGGCTGGCCGTGAACACCATCATCGACGAGTCGGTGGTGCGGGTGATCATCCCGAGACTGAAAGAGGCGGGTGCCCAGGGCATCGTGGAGTACCCGCTCAACAAGATCGTCATGTAGGCCGACGGTGCGCCGCTTCAGCGATCGTCACGAAGCCGGGCGCATTCTCGCGGGGGAACTCGAGCGGTTCGCGCACGTTCCCGACGTGGTGGTCCTCGGGCTGCCGCGCGGGGGAGTCGTAGTGGCCTTCGAGGTGGCACGGGCGCTCGACGCTCCGCTGGACGTGTTCGTGGTGCGCAAGCTCGGAGTGCCCGGACACGAGGAACTGGCGGCGGGGGCTATCGCCGGCGGGGGAGTCATGGTGGTGAACGACGACGTCGTGAACGGTGCCGGCCTCAGCCGCGCACAGATCGAGTTGATCGCGAAGGGCGAGTGGGTCGTTCTCGAGCAGCGGGAGAAGCTCTACCGGGAGCATTCGGTCAAGGCCGAGGTGGGGGGCAGGATCGCGATTCTCGTCGACGACGGTCTTGCCACCGGGGCGACCATGCGTACGGCCGTCGCTGCGCTCCGTCAACTGGAGCCGTCGCGGATCGTTGTCGCCGTGCCGACCGCCCCTCGCGAAACCTGCGACGTATTGGCGCGGGAAGCCGACGAGATGGTCTGTTCGATGACCCCGTACCCGTTCTTCAGCGTGGGTGAGTGGTACGACGACTTTGCCCAGACGTCTGATGACGAGGTGGTGAGCCTGCTGGAGCGGGCTGGGGGCTTCGGGAGGCGTGTCGACCGCTGAGAGTGGTGGCGGGGCCGATCCGGCTCAGTGGGTGGCAAGAAGCGGGGCGCGCCGCCGATCGGCGGCGCGCCCCGAACTGTCTCACTCTACCGGTCTGACTATCCTTGGCGGCAAGCGCCGGAGGCCGGTTTCTTTCGCCTTGACCGCTAGGCCAGGATGGTCGCGAGATCCTGCTCGGCCGTGGTGATGGGCTTGAGTTGGTAGTTGTCGACGATGAATTGCGCGACATCGGGGGTCAAGAAGGCCGGAAGTGTCGGGCCAAGCCTGATGTCTTTGATGCCGAGGTAGAGCAGCGTGAGGAGGATGGCCGCGGCCTTCTGCTCGTACCAGGACAGGATCAACGATAGCGGCAGGTCGTTGACTCCGACCTGGAACGCGTCGGCGAGGGCCAGAGCCACCTGAATGGCCGAGTAGGCGTCGTTGCACTGACCCATGTCGAGCAGGCGGGGAAGCCCTTCGATGGTGCCGAGGTCGTGATCGAAGAAGCGGTACTTGCCGCACGCGAGCGTGAGGATCACGGTGTCGGCCGGCGCCTTGTCGGCGAAGTCGGTGTAGTAGTTGCGACCGGGCTTGGCGCCGTCGCAACCGCCCACGAGGAAGAAGTGGCGGATCTTGCCGGCTTTGACGAGCTCGATGATCTTGCCCGCGTGCTCGATGACCGTGTTGCGCATGAACCCGACGTACACGGTCTTGCCGGCCTCGTCACTGGCGAACCCGGGCTCGGCGAGAGCGCACTCGATGACCTTGCTGAAGTCGTGATCGGGGATATAGGTGATGCCCTCGACTCCTACGATGCTGGTTGTGAAGAGCTTCTTCTCATAAGTGCCGGCATCGGGGATCTGGATGCAGTTGGTGGTGACGAGCGTCGG
>JAKAHF010000002.1 GCA_021815245.1 Actinomycetes bacterium | reverse complement strand
AACACCTTTGCGTAGTAGCTGCCCAGATCGGCCCGCGAGGTACCCAGACCGATCTCGGTCTCGGTGAACGTGCGGCTCACGAAAGCGGGGGAGTCGATGCAGTGCCTCATTCTCTGCACGGAGAGGATGTCGGTGCCGATCCCCAGCAGGCCGGGCATGGGAGATCAGGCTTCGGCCAACGCGACCAAGTAGGCGACGATGTCGCCGATGGTCTTCTTGCGGCTGATGTCTTGAAATGAGACGTCGAGGTCGAGTTCGTCTTCTAGTACCGAGATGATGCGCACGAGATTGGCGGACTTGGCGCCCAGGTCGGCGACCAACTGCGTGGCGTCGGTCAGTTCGGTGACCGGTTTGTTCATCGCCGCGGCGATCGCTTGATAGAGCACCTCGCTGACCTGTTCTCTGACATCCG
The DNA here is from genome assembly GCA_021815245.1 of Actinomycetes bacterium. The sequence continues at coordinate 17,156 of JAKAHF010000002.1, read as the reverse complement.
CCATCGGTATCTCCCTTCGTTCGGTCGAGGGCGCCTGACCTTCGTTCAGCCGGGGCGCTCGAAGCCGGTTCTCTCAGCCGGTGCTCAGCACGTGGCCCCGTGTTCCATCAGTCGAGAGGCCACTCCCGTATCTAGATTCTAGCTCACGCGTCGGTCGCGAAATGGGCTATTGTTACACTGCTAAGGCGGGAAGGGCCGGACCCAACGATCGGGTTCTTGCCAACCCGACGCGGCCGGTCAACCCTCGCGCTGACGCGACCAGTGGACCCTTCTTTGTCTGATGCCATGCAGCCTACGGGGCTTTACCGGAGGTATCGGCCGGTAGAGACTCGTTGCGGAATGGAGCTCCGCCGCAAGGCTCGCACGTGACTAGCATGAGCCGCAGGCCAAGATCGGTCGTGGCTATGTCACGCCTGCAGCCCCATTCCACACCGAGCTCTCTTGCTCCTCGTGCGGCCTGCCGGCACGGCTACGAAGAGGCAGATGCGCCCAGCGCCCCATGGCGCGGGCAGACATTCAGGAGGCGACGGGAACGTGGAAGTGCAAGAAGTCGTACTAGTGAGCGCCTGCAGGACGGCTATCGGGAATCTGTGGGGGAGTCTCAAGACGGTACAGGCCAGGGAGCTCGCCATGGCCGCCGGCGGTGAGGCCATCAAGCGAGCCGGCGTGCCGGCGGAGGCCATCGACGAGATCTGCATGGGGCAGATTCTGACGGCCCTGCAGGGCTCTCTGCCGGCGCGGCAGGTCGGCATCAGGCTGGGTCTGCCGACCCGGAGCGGCGCCGTGTCGATCAACCAGAACTGTGCCTCGGGCATGCGGGCCATGGAGATCGCCGCCCACAACATCATGCTGGGTAAGACCGACATCGGGCTTGCGGTGGCGGTGGAGAGCATGACCAACGCGCCCTATCTGACGCCCAAGATCAAGGGCAAGAAGGAAGTCGATCCCGACGCTCTCAAAGACCACATGTTCATCGATGCTCTGCTCGACGAGCTGATCCCCGGGCATATGGGCGTCTCGGCCGAGAACGTGGGCGAGCGCTACGGCATCACCCGCGAGGAATGCGACGAACTGGCGCTTCTCAGCCACGAGCGAGCTGCCAGAGCCATCGACGAGGGGCGGTTCAAGCGCGAGATCGTCCCGCTCACCGTCGAAGGCCGAAAAGGCCCACTCGTCTTCGATACCGACGAGCACGTCGATCGCACACTCGACATGGAAGCCCTGGCTGAGTTCAACACGCCCTTCAGAGAGAACGGCACCGTTACGATCGCAAATGCCTCGGGCATCTGCGACGCGGCCGCGGCGGCGGTGTTGATGTCGCGGCGCAAGGCCGAGGAACTGGGCGTCAAGCCGCTGATGAAGCTCATCAACGTGTGCACCGAAGGCATGCCGCCCGACATGATGGGTCTGGGTCCCGCGGTCTCTATCCCGAAGTGCCTGCGCCAGGCGGGCATGAAGTTCGGCGATGTCGACTACTGGGAGATCAACGAGGCCTTCGCCGTGCAGTTCCTCGGGGTCGGTCGCATGTTCGAAGAGGAGCACGGCATCGGGCTCGACCTCGACAAGATCAACCACAACGGTTCAGGCATCTCGCTGGGCCACCCCGTGGGAGCGACCGGGCTACGTCTCATCGTGTCGCTCTACTACGAGCTCGAGCGTCTCGGACTGGCCACGGGCGGAGCTTCACTCTGCGTAGGGGGCGGGCCGTCGATGGCCTCGCTCTGGACGAGAGAAGTCGACTGACGCCGATCGCGGCGCGCCCGTAGAGGTTCGGGGGCCGCGGGCTGCAAATCAGCAGGATCTCTAGCGCACCTCGAGGGCCAGAGTCGCGAGGAGATAGTCAGACATGTCGTGCGTGGCGAGCGGCTCCGAGAAGAGGAACCCCTGCCCATACTTGCAGCCGAGGCTGACCAGACGGTCGCGCTGCTCTTCACGTTCGATGCCCTCCGCGACCGCGTGGAGACCCAGGCTTTGCGCGAGGCCGATGATCGAGCGGGCGACGGCCGATTCCTGCCGGCTGCTGGCGAGCCGTCCGACGAACTGCTTGTCGATCTTGACGTAGTCGAACGGAAACGAGCTGAGCCGGCTCAGTGACGAGTACCCCGTGCCGAAATCGTCGATCGCCAGCCTGACGCCGAGCTTCTTGAGGGCCCACAGCTTGGTGCTGGTGGGCTGTTCGCCTTCGATGAGGGCGTCCTCGGTGACCTCGAGTACCAACTGGTGCGGATCGAGCCCCGACGAATCGAGAGCTTCGGCGATCATGTCGACCACCGATGGTTCACGGAGCTGGCGCGGCGAGAAATTGACCGCGACGGAGAGGGGCCAACCGGGAACGAACGCGTCGGTCCAGATCTTCGTCTGCCTGCAGGCCTCCTCGAGCACCTGCTGGCCGAGTGTGCTGACGAGTCCGGTCTGCTCGGCCACGTCGAGGAAGTCGGCCGGACCGAGGAGCCCGCTCGCCGGATGCCGCCATCGTACCAAGGCTTCGAGTCCGGCCACCCGCTCCGTCGCCATCTCGACGACCGGCTGGTAGAAGACCACGAATTCACGTTCGGCGGTGCCACGGCGAAGATCGGCCTGCAGCTCGAGCCGTCGGTGAATAGCCTCCTGCATGCTCGGTTCAAAGACGTCGAATCTGTTTCCACCCGCTCGCTTTGCCTCATACATGGCCGTGTCGGCGTGACGCAGCAACTCCTCGGGGGAGTGGTCTCCGTCGGAGCAGACGAGCCCGATGCTGGCTCCGACCGTCAGTTCGCTCTCGCCGATGGAGAACGGCGGCCTCAGACACTCGAGCAACTCCTCGGCGACGTGAGTCGCCTGCAGTAGGTCGGTCAGATCCTCTATCAATACTGCAAACTCGTCGCCGCTGAGCCGCGCGGGGGTGTCGCTCGCCCGCAGGGTCGTCTGAAGGCGTAGCGCGACCTGCACGAGCAACTTGTCGCCCAGGATGTGCCCGCCGGTGTCGTTCACCAGCTTGAAGTCGTCAAGGTCGGCGAACATCACCGCTATCAGGGTGCCGGTGCGCCGGGCTCGGGCGAGCGCGTGCCGCAGGCGGTCGCTGAACAGCACACGGTTGGGGAGTTGGGTCAACGGATCGTAGAAGACCTGCCGCTCCAGTTGCGACTCGAAGCGCACCCGATCCTCCACATCGCGCATGGTGTAGACGAGGCCACCCACCGTGGGATCGTCGAGCAGGTTGCGAATGATCACATGGAAGTGGCTCCAAGAACCATCGATGTCTCGTACGAGCCACTCGCCTTCTACTCTGGCAAGCGGACGTTCGAGACACTCCGCCACGGCGGCAAGCGCCGAGGTGTGCGCCTCGGGAGCGAGAACATCGGTGAGCTTCGCGCCGACACCCCCGCCTCCTTTCGCTCCGAACAACCGCTCTGCCGAAGGCGTCGCGAACGAGATCCTCATGTCGGTATCGGTCACGACTATGACGTCGGACGAGTTGGTCACCAGAGAGCGGAACCGCTTCTCGATGCGCGTCACGGCTTTTCGAGCCTCCATCTGCCCCGTTTCGATCGACGCCACGAGCTGCCGTGCGATCACGATCAGAACGAGGATCACCACCGAAACGACCATCGCGCCGGTATCTTCGTGCGCATCGCGGAACGAGTGACCGACAAGTAGGCCAAGACCGAGCAGGGTGGCGAACAGCGGGAGTAGATTCTTGATGGGCATTCCCAGCCATCTGACGGGCACGTCGTCCTCGAGGCGGCGCACGGGGGATATGTAGCCGGCCCAGGCAAGGGCCGCCATGGCGATGACGTATACCCCGTCGGCCGAGTCACCTATGACGTAGCCGGCACCCGCCTCTTCGGCGAGGACGATCACGACGCTCGCCATCGAGCCGATGACGCCGACGATGAGGAATATCTTGACGAATGGCCGAAAAGTCCGGCCTTGAAGGAGGGCGTACCTTGTCGAGCTGAGGAGCAGAATCAGCGTCATGAGGACGTTGCAGGCGACGAATATGAGAGCGATCGTGTCGCCTCGATTGGCGCGGGCGACTGGGATCAGGCCCATGAATACGATCGCCATGCCACCGCCGAACAGCACGATGGCCGAGTCGAGCCAACCTCCGACTCGATTCAGGCGGCTTGAAGCCCGCAGAGGCCGGTCCTCTCGAGAAAGCGCGAGAACGCCGGCGAACAAGGGTGGATACGAGACCAGATACATGGCGAAGAGTGCCGACGCGGCGATCGCTCTGCCACTGATGACGGCGTAGACGAAGTAGCTCATGCCCACGAGCTGCACCAGCGCAACGCTGGCCGACAGGAGCAGCCATGCTCGCGACCAGTGCAGCCGTTTGGCGCGAAAGAACAGGAATGCGGCTGCGGCAAGTCCGACGATGAAGGTACCCACGGCGCTGGGAAGCTCGTGCTCTTGCAGCCTGCCGCTGAAAGAGAAGACGGCGTACATGGCCGCGATCGCGGTTGTGGCGTAGATGCCGATCTTTGCAGCGCGGGGATGACGGCCAAGATGCTCCAGCGTAGACCGCGCGTCTGACCTGTCGCGGCCGGTCCGGGGGCGGTGCAAATTCAACTCGATATGACCTCGTTCACCTCGACCCCCCATCCATAGTGGTATCGGCGCGTCGAACCGGTGGCTTGAGGGCGAGATCGAGCGTTGCTCGAACGCCACATGAGTGATGAGAGCGAGGCTGTCGCCGCGTCCTAGTTGCGCAGACTGCCCAGAGGGGCCGGGAATCGTCCGCCACGGCGCGCGAAGACCGTGCCGGCCCACGTGTTCACAGGCATCACCGGGGCTTCACCCAGCAGGCCGCCGAACGACAGGCGGTCGCCGACCTTCTTGCCCACGGCCGGCAGCAGCCGGACGGCGGTCGTCTTGTTGTTGATGATGCCGATGGCAGCCTCATCGGCCATGATGCCCGCGATGGTTTCGATTGGCGTATCGCCCGGGATCGCGATCATGTCGAGACCGACCGAACAGACGCTGGTCATGGCCTCGAGCTTCTCGAGCGACAGCGCGCCAGACTCGGCCGCGCGGATCATGCCGGCATCCTCCGAGACGGGGATGAAGGCACCCGAGAGACCACCCGTGGAGCTGGTGGCCATGGCGCCACCCTTCTTGACCGCGTCGTTGAGCAGCGCGAGCGCGGCGGTCGTGCCCGGGCCGCCGCATCGCCCGACTCCCAGGGCTTCGATGATCGCGGCCACCGAGTCGCCCTCCGCGGGAGTGGGGGCGAGCGATAGGTCGACGATGCCCCGAGCCACTCCCAACCTGTGCGCCGCCTCGCGGGCGACCAGTTCTCCCACCCTGGTGATCTTGAAAGCCGTGGCTTTGATGGCCTCGGCCACTGAAGTCAGGTCGGCCGTCTCGGCCATCGCCTCCACCACCGCGCGCACGACACCGGGGCCCGAGATGCCCACGTTGACCACCTCGTCGGGCTCGCCGGCGCCGTGAACCGCACCGGCCATGAAGGGGTTGTCTTCGACCATATTGGCGAACACCACCAGCTTGGCGCAGCCGATGCAGTCGCGGTCGGCCGTAGCCTGGGCGGTGTCGAGCACGGTTCGTGCCATGGCGAGCACCGCGTCCATGTTGATGCCCGCCCTCGTTGTGGCGACGTTCACCGAGGCACAAACCCGTTGTGTGGTCGCGAGGGCCGCCGGCATCGAAGCTATGAGACGGGCGTCGGCGTCGCCGATGCCCTTGTGCACCAGTGCCGAAAAGCCCCCGATGAAGTCGATGCCGACGCTCGCGGCCGCACGGTCGAGCGCCTGAGCAAGGGGGGTGAGGTCGCGGGCGGCAGTCGCCGCGGCGAGTTGAGCCACCGGCGTGACGGCGATGCGCTTGTTCACGACCGGGATGCCGTACTCACGGGCGAGCTGCTCGGCCACCGGCACGAGGTGTTCGCCGGCCGAGGTCACGCGCTCGTAGATCAGCCGCGCCATCTGGTCGATGTCGGAGTGGGCGCATGACGAGAGCGACAGCCCGAGCGTGATGGTGCGCACGTCGAGGTGCTGCTGCGTGATCATGGTGAGGGTTTCGACTATTTCCTCGGGTGTGAAGTACACGGCACCGGCCCTTCGATCTAGATGCGGTGCATGTAGCGGAAGACGTCCTCCCGCTGCAGAATGATCTGCATGCCGAGGTCGCGGCCGATCTCGACCAGGCGCTTCTGTACCTCGTCGAAGGCCAGGGTGTCTTCGTCGACGGTCACCAGCATGGTCATAGAGAAGATGGTGCCGAGGATGGTCTGCCGGATGTCCTCGATGTTGGTGTTGGCCTCGGCGAGCACCGCAGAGACCGCGGCCACGATGCCGACCCTGTCTTCACCCAAGACCGTGAGAACTGCCGGAGTGCGCACCAGCTACCTCCGCGTGCGTCGATGCCTGCTCGTGCGCCCATTGTCGCACGGCGCCTACCAACGATCGTAGTGCACGTAGCCGGGTTCGAAGCGGTCGGCAGCGGGCGGGTGTTCCGCGGGATGCCCGATCGCGACCATGGCTAGGGGCATGATGTGCTCGGGCAAGCCGAGCAGCCGGCGCACGCCTTCCACCCGGTCCTCGGTCGGATAGACTCCCAGCCAGACGGCTCCAAGGCCCATGTCGTGCGCCGCAAGCAGAAGGTTCTGAGTGGCGGCCGAGCAGTCCTGAACCCACCGCTCGGCGATGCGCAGTTCACTGAGGTCCCCGCAGACCGCGATGACCACCGAGGCGCTGGGCGCCATGGAGGCGTGAGGGTGGAACGCGGGGATGCGGTCGCGCTGCTCTTGGCTTCTGATGACCACGAAGCGCCACGGCTGCTGGTTGGCGGCCGAGGGTGCGCTCATGGCTCCCTTCAGCAACTCCACCACCTGTTCTTCGGTCACTTCCTCGCCGGTGTACTTGCGGACGCTTCGCCGGCCGCGGATGTCGCTCACTCATCCTCCTCAACGATCGCGTGTAGCCCGATATAGTCTACTCGCGTCGACCTCGACGATGATCTTTGGGTAGGCACGTGATTGACAGCAGAACACGGCAGAAGAGCAGTGTGCGTATATAGGCTAGTAAGACGCGTATCTTTGTTGTATTATATATTTCCGCGTGAGCGGAGTTCTTGCAGGGTGCCGATCTAAGGGGTGCAGGATGAGTTCTTCCAGACCGCGTCTCTCGACCAACCGGTTCCTCCTCTTTCTGTTTCTTGTGGTGCTGACCGCCATTGTGCTTGTCACCGCCCTCGGTTCTAGCGCGACCGCGGAGCCTATCGGTGGCGGCACGCTCGACCCGACCACGATCCCGCAGTTCGTCACTCCTCTTGTTATTCCACCCGAGATGCCGAGCACCGGCGCGAACTACTACGAGATCGCGGTGCGGCAGTTCAAACAGCAGATTCTCCCCGCTCCTTTCGGCGCCACGACCGTGTGGAGCTACGGTTCGGTCAACCATCCGGGCAGTTTCAACTACCCGGCGTTCACCATCGAAGCCAAGGCGGGGACTCCGGTGCGTGTCAAGTGGATGAACCAGTTGGTCGACGAGCAGGGCAACTACCTGCCCCATCTGCTACCGGTCGACCAGACCCTCCACTGGGCCAATCCGCCCGGGGGTGAGGCCAACAAGGACGGTCACGGCACCAGCCAGGCTCCGTACACCGGCCCGGTGCCTATCGTCACCCACCTTCACGGCGCGCATGTCGATCCGGAGAGCGACGGGTATCCCGAAGCCTGGTGGCTGCCCGCCGCCAAGAACATCCCCGCCGGCTACGCGACCCGGGGGACTTCCTGGGACCAGATCGCCGGCGTGCTCGACGAACCCGGCGCCGCTACTTTCGAATACCGCAACGATCAGCCGGCGGGTACCCTCTGGTATCACGACCACACCTTGGGAATGACTCGGGTGAACGTCTATGCCGGTCCGGCCGGGTTCTACCTGCTCAGGGGCGGTGACTACGACCTGCCGGCCGGCGTGCTGCCGGGTCCCGCGCCCAAAGTGGGCGATGCGGCAGGCACCAAGTACTACGAGATCCCGATAGTGGTGCAGGATCGCTCGTTCAACGCCGACGGGTCACTCTACTATCCCGACAATCGGGCCTTCTTCGAGGGACTGTTCCCCGACGAGCTCGACATACCGTTCATCCCCGAGCCGGCTCACGAGGGCCAGTCGGATATCTCGCCCATCTGGAACCCCGAGTTCTTTGGCAACACGATGGTCGTCAACGGCAACACGTGGCCCTATCTGCAAGTCGAGGCGAAGCGCTACCGCCTGCGTCTGCTCAACGGGTGTGGCAGCCGCTTCCTGATTCTCGGGGCCGACCAGCCGCTGACATTCTGGCGGGTCGGCAGCGATCTTGGCTTCCTCCCCAAACCGCTCGCGCAGAACGAGATACTGCTTGGTCCGGCGGAACGCGCCGATGTCGTCGTCGACTTCTCGGGATTCGCGCCGGGAACGGTCATCACTCTGATCAATCGGGGCCCAGATGAGCCCTACGGTGGCGGAACCCCGGGCGTTGATTTCCAACCGGCCGACCCCGGGACCACCGGCAAGGTCATGCAGTTTCGCGTCGTGGCGGCGACTGCGCCCGACACCAGCACCGATCCGGCCACACTCCAGTTGCCCCAAGTCCCGCGCATCACCGACGCCGATAACGTGCGCCAGGTGACCTTGAACGAGTTGGATTCCGAGACTGTTCTCGTGGATTTCGACGAGGATGGCCGCATCGGCTTCAATCCTGGCGGTGAACCGTTCGGGCCCGCGGAGGCCCAGCTCGGCACCCTCAACGCCAACGGCACGGGCAACCCGCTCACCTGGGACGAAGCGGTCACCGAGAACCCGATCGTCGGCTCGACCGAGATCTGGGAGATCTACAACTTCACCATGGATGCGCATCCCATCCACATCCACGAGGTGAGGTTCGAAGTCGTTAGCCGGTCGACCATGCCCGGCGACGATGAAGAAGACATGCCCATGGGGCCGGCCATGACCCGCCAGCCCGAGCCCTGGGAGGTCGGAGCCCCCAAGGATACGGTCATAGCCTATCCCGGCGAGATAACGCGGGTCATAGCGCACTTCGACATCGCCGGCCGCTACGTATGGCACTGCCACATCATCGAGCATGAGGACAACGAGATGATGCGGCCCTACGACGTCGTCCTGCCGCCGGGCGCCTCGAACTTCAGCGACGTGCCGGCCGACCACCGCTTCTACGCCGCCATCACGGCTCTGGCCTCGGCCCGCGTCGTGAGCGGATATCCCGATGGCCGGTTCGGTCCCGAAGACCCCCTGACGCGCGCCCAGATGGCCAAGATAGCGGTGCTCGGTTTCGGCGGACACAACATCGCGACCACCAACCTCGGCAAGGCGACTTTCGCCGACGTGGCCTACACGAACACTCCCTACCCGTTCGACTACGTCGAAGAAGCGGCTCACGCCGGCTACGTGATGGGCTACCTGAACGGCAACTTCGGACCGTTCGACACGCTCACCCGCATGCAGATGCTCCGCATCTTGGTGCGAGCGGCGGGAACGCACTTGGCCGAACCGCCCGCCGGATACAATCCAGGGTTCACCGATATCGACGCCGCGGACATGGCGACCGTAGCCAAGGCGAAATTCAACAACCTCATCGGAGGAAAGACGGCGACGACGTTCGAGCCGAACGCTCCCGCGACACGGGGACACACGGTTTCGGTGGTCGACGCTCTCATGAAGTTGATGCAGAGCCATGCCGGTGGAGGATCCGACGGAGACCACGGCATGCCGATGGACTGATCGCACAGACCGACCCTAGAAACGACTGCGATGGCCCCGCTGCCGCCGAAAGGCGGCCGTGGGGCCTCCCGCTTCATCATCCCCAGGTGAGCGCGAAGAGTTGGCCTTCGGACCCCGTGGTGCCGGTGTCGGGCAGGATCGTTGTCTCGGGCGACGGACCGCCCGTGGAGGCCGTGCCGTTCGTGGCCGGGGGCACCGTGCCAAGCGAATCGGTGCCCAAGGGGCTGGTCGTCGACGTGTTCGCGGCCGTGGTGAGGGTACTTTCGTCGTACGGTGTCGAACTGGAGCCGCATCCCGTCGACCAAGAGGCCAGTACCGCGGCGAAGACGAAGAAGACCAGCAGCGAAATCATGGTGCATCGTGCGGCCATGCGATTCCTCCTTGACCGATCGAGCATCCCGCCCCCGCGATGCATGCGCAATATCGGTCTTTGCGATACAGTCTCCCACGCTAGGCGCCGAACGAAGAGCGAGTCATGCTACCAAGACGCCATCCACTCCGCATGCAGGCGGTGCAGACGCCCATCATCCCCAGCGTCGCGGCGCTCATCCGCGACAATCCCGGAACGATCTCGCTCGGACAGGGTGTCGCCTATTACGGCCCTCCGCAACAGGCCGTCGACCAGATCGGCGCCTTTCTCGCCGACCCCGAGAATCACAAGTACAAACCCGTGCAGGGCATGCCGCAACTCCTCGACGCGCTGGCGGTCAAGTTGCGTTCCGAGAACGGCATCGACGCCGCCCCATCGAGTGCGATAGTCGTGACGGCCGGAGCCAACATGGGCTTCATGAACGCCGTGCTCGCCATCACCGATCTCGGCGACGAGGTCGTCCTGCAGACGCCCTACTACTTCAACCACGAGATGGCCATCACCATGGCCGGCTGTCTCCCGGTGACCGTCGACACCGACGAGCACTACCAGTTGCGGCCCGATGCCATCCGCGCAGCGATAACGCCGCGAACCAAGGCGGTGGTGACCATCTCGCCCAACAATCCCTCGGGCGCCGTGTACAGCGAGGCGGCCCTGCGCGAGGTCAACGACATCTGCCGCGAGCAGGGGCTCTATCACATCACCGACGAGGCCTACGAGTACTTCACGTACGAGAATGCGCACCATTTTTCCCCCGGATCGATCGCCGGGTCGGCCGCGCACACCATCTCGCTCTACTCACTCTCCAAGGCCTACGGGTTCGCGAGTTGGCGCATCGGCTACATGGTGATCCCCGTGGACCTGTTCGAGTCGGTGCAGAAGATCCAAGACACCATCCTCATCTGCGCTCCGGTCGTGTCGCAGTACGCGGCTCTGGGGGCGTTACAGGCCGGACGGGAGTATTGCTTTTCAAGAATGCACGCGATCTCTCGCGTTCGTGACTACGTACTTCAAGAACTCGCCACCCTCGGTGACCTCTGCGCGGTCCCGGCGGCGGAGGGCGCTCTCTACGTGCTGCTGCGTCTCGACTCGAACTGGGACCCGATGGCCTTGGTCGAGCGATTGGTGCGCGAATTCGGCGTGGCGGTCATTCCCGGCACGACCTTCGGGCTTCACGAGGGGTGCTACCTGCGGGTCTCGTACGGGGCGCTCACCGAGGAGACGGCCGAGGAGGGCGTGCGGCGGTTGGTCAAAGGCCTGAGGACTCTGGTAGGAAGCGGGAGGTGACCATGCGGGCCATGGCAGGCAGGACGGCGCTGGTGACGGGAGCCGGGTCGGGCATCGGCAGGGCGGTCGCCCTGGCCTTCGCCGCCGAGGGCGCCGGCGTGATGGTGGGCGACATCGACGAGACGGCCGCGGCCGGCACCGTGCTGCTCATCGAGCAGGCGGGTGGCACGGCGGCGTCTGAGCGGTGCGACGTCTCGCGCAGCGACGACGTCGCGCGTCTGGTCGACGTCACGGTCGCCACGTTCGGGCGTCTCGACTACGCCGCCAACGTGGCGGGCATACACAACGCCCTCCCCGAGGCGCTGACCGACGCCGATGAGGCCGTGTGGGACGCCATCATCGCCACCAACCTGAAAGGCGTGTTTCTCTGCATGAAGCACGAGGCGCGGGTCATGCTGCCGCAAGGCCGCGGCGTGATCGTCAACATGGCTTCGGTGGCGGGACTCTTCGCCGAGCCGGGCTGCTACGCCTACGTGGCTTCGAAGCACGGCATCGTGGGGCTGACCAAGACGGCCGCATTCGACCTGGCCCGGACCGGCATACGAGTCAACGCGGTCTGCCCCGCCGGGGTCGAGACGCCCGGGCTCATGAACGCTCCCGAGGAGTTCAGGCGGATGCTGCGCGAAGCGACCCCCGTGGGCCGCATCGGCACGCCCGAAGAGGTGGCGGCGGCTGTGCTGTGGCTGTGTTCCGACCTGGCGGGTTTCGTCACCGGATCGGCCATCGTCATGGACGGCGGCGTGACCACGGTGTGACGGTGGTCACGATTCTGAGAGGATTCTCATGCTCTCCTTATCTGGCTCTTAGTCTCCGTTGTTACACCTGAGTCTGGTAGCGCACCGTTTGTGCGCACACGCATCGAAAGGAGGCAGCATTGAGGAAGAAGACGGCGACACGAGTGCTCGTGGTGGTGATGCTCAGCTTGCTTCTGCTGACCACGTTCGCAGCCGTGGCCTTGGCAGCGGGTCCCGCCGGTCCCGCTCCGAACTCCGGTGACTGCATTCCCGATGGGAGCGGCTTCGACGGACCGAACGGAACGGGTCTTTGTGGAGCTCCGAACTCCGGTGACGGCATTCCCGACGGGAGTGGCTTCTAGCGGGAGCGACTTCACCCGGGGAGCGTCGATCGGAGGGGCCCGGTTCAGCCGGGCCCCGTTCTTGTGCGCCTGACCTCGATACCCGTGTCGACGGCGGCACCGCGACAGTGTAGGGTATACGCGCACCCGCACGAGCATGAGGATGGTCTGTGAGGCACATCGATCTCGAAACCTGGGACAGACGCAGCTACTTCGAGCGCTATGTGGGCACCGACCTGCCCTACATCATCATCACGGCCCACATAGACGTGACCAACCTGCTGGCCTTCACGCGCAAGCACGGCCTCTCGTCCTATGTCTGCATGGTCTTTGCCGCGCATCATACGGCTGAGTCGATCGAGAACTTCCACTATCGAACCAAAGACGACCGGCCCGTCTACTTCGATACGATGTACCCGTGCTTCACGTACATGCCCGAAGGTAGCGAGTTGTTCATCCTCGTCACCATGGATTTCGTCGACGACATCATGGCCTTTCACGACAACGCGAAAGCCCACATCGCCCGGCAGGGTACCGATCCCGGGTGGGACGATGCCATCGCCAAATCGGGGGCCACTATCGGGTACTCGGGCGTGCCGTGGATCCAGTACACGCACGTGACCCGCACCATCATGAAGTTCGGCGTCGACTCGGCCCCCAAGATCACCTGGGGCAAGTACTTCGAGCAGGGCGACCGTACGCTCGCGGCCCTGTCGGTGCAGACGCACCACGGACTGATGGACGGCATACACGTCGGCAGGTTCTACGAACAGATGCAGGCATTCATCGACAGCTTGGCGTGATTTGAGCGCCGGCAGACCCAACTCACGAGTATCACGAGGGAGCGCACATGAAGGCAATCGCCATCAACGGCAGTCCGCGCAAAGAATGGAACACCGCGATCATGCTCGAGAACGCCCTCGCCGGCGCGGCGAGCGTGGGTGCCGAGACCAAGCTGATCCACCTGTACGATCTCGACTTCAAGGGTTGCACGAGCTGCTTCGCCTGCAAGCGCAAGGGCGGCACCACCGGCGGTCTCTGCGCGCAGCGCGACGCTCTGCGTGACGTGCTGGCCGAGGTTCTCGCGGCCGACGTGCTCGTCATGGGTTCGCCGATCTACTTCGGCGACGTCACGGGTGAGATGCGCTCATTCCAGGAACGCCTGCTGTTTCCCAACATCACCTACAACGAGTTCGGCAAGTCGCTGACTGAGAAGCCGCTGAACTGCGGCTTCGTCTTCACCATGAACTGCCCCGAGCAATTCATGGTGAACGCCCACTACGACATCCTCTTCGAGACCCACTCGCGCCTCATGGCCATTCTCAAAGGCAAGTCCGAGATCGTGGCCTCGTACGAGACCCTGCAGTTCACCGACTACTCGAAATACGAAGCGGCGATGATCGACGGCGCGGCGCGAGCCAAGCGGCGCGAGGAGCAGTTCCCGGTCGACTGCCGCAACGCGTTCGAGATGGGGGCGAGACTGGCGACAGCGTAGTCGCCACAGCGGCGGCTCCGCAAGGGAGGGAGCGATGGCCACCGACATATGCATCATCTTTGACAAAGCCGAACTGGCGGCTCAGCTCGACGATTCGGCCACGGCGGCGGCCATCGCGCAGGCGCTGCCGCTTGAGGCCAATGTGAATCGCTGGGGCGACGAGCTCTACTTCACCATCCCGGTGCAGGTCGCCGAGGCGCCCGGCGCCCGCCAAGACATGCGGGTGGGCGAGTTGGCCTATTGGCCGGTCGGCGCCGCCTTCTGCATCTTCTTCGGACCGACACCGGCCAGCACCGGCGCGGCGCCCAGGGCCTACAGCAACGTGAATCCCTTCGGACGGATCACGGCCGACGAGGCGACGATCAGGTCGCTGCTCGCGGCGGTCTCCGACGGCGAAGTCGTGCGGGTCGTGGCGGTCTGAGGGCCGGCTGGCGATGGAGTCGCGGATGCTTCCGACGGGAGGGCCGACGTGCGCTTCGAGGTAACCCTTCCCGCCAAACTGGAATTCTGGGCCCTGCATCGTGCCGGCGTCGATAGCCGCGAGTCTCTCGACCGCCATATGGATCTCTTCCTCAAGAATGAGCCGCTCGTGTGGGAGGTAGCTTCCAGGTATTTCCTCTCCGACGATCCGCTCGAGGTGCGCATCCGGCGGACACCCGAGGGCTGCGACGCTCACCTCGTCTTCGACATCGACAGCGAGCAGACCGGGAGCCAGATACGGGACTTCGTGGATCGCTACTCGGTCGAGAACGACGGCGAGGCGGTCTTCTGGCAAGAGCACGAGCGGCTCTTCGCGCATATCCGCGAGGCCCTCGACAGGGAAGGCGTCTCCTCTGAAGGGTTCTTCCGGGGCAAGGCGGTTCTCAACCGGGGCGCCATCGAGGCGCTCATGCGGCTCTACGATGAGACCGAGCGGTTTCGCAAACGGGAGCTTGCCAACCTCTTCTCCCAAGGCAGGGTGGCTCGGGGCGACAAGGCGTTTGTCGCTCCGTGGCTGATCAAGGCGTATGAGGTCGAGAACGGCTGGGATGGCGATCTGGCGCTGCGCATCGACGAGATGGCGGTGCCGAAGATCGCCGACGACCTGATCAGGCTGATCGAGAATCGACGCTTCGGCCCGACTCGGGGCCCCCTCTGCTCGGCGCTCGCCAAGACCCGCGACCGGCGGGCGGCGGACGTCATCGTCACTGTCATCGACGAAGAGCACATGGCTGGTTGGTGTCTCGATGCCCTCGGCAGGTTACGCGCTACGGAGCACCTGCGAACCGTGCGCCGGTTCGTGCACGATCCAGAGCCGTATGTGCGCAGGCAGGCGAAGCGCACGCTGAAGAAACTGGGCTTCCCCTTGGAGACTCCACCGCCTCCGGTGCATGTGGTCAAGGGCCGGAGCCGTCCACCCCTCGACGCGACCGAATGGGGAGTGAGCCTCGACATCGAGGACGTCGTCCCGACGCTCGAGAAGCTGGCTGCCTGCGTCGAACAGGGTTTTGGCCCGACCGAGGTAGCGGAGGTGGCGGGAGTCGTCGACGAGATGAGGCTCGATCAGACGAAGTGGTTCCGATTCACGGTGGTAGCCGGGGGTGAGGCCACCGAGATGTGGGTGTCGGTGTTTCTGGACGATGTCAGCAGTCCCGATCTCGACGTCTTCGCAACCCCGGCGATCGTGGAGCCGTTCTCGTCGGCGGTGATGGCGTCATTGGCGCCGCCGCCCGCCTGAGTGCCGGTGCAGCCCCGCTCTCAGCGGTGCAGGATCTCGCGTACCTTGCCGGCCAGCGACTCGGGCGTGAACGGTTTGTCGAGGTAGAACGCGCCCGAGGCCCGATGGTCGGTGTAGGCGGTCGAGTCGGCGGCGTAGCCCGATACCAGCAGCACTTTCGTGTCGGGTCGCTCGCTCTGCAGCACCCTTGCCACTTCGTCGCCGCTCAGGCCGCGGGGCAGAACGACGTCTGACAGAAGAAGGTCTATGCGGTCGTGCCGCGAGTGGGCGATCTCCAACGCGTCGGGCCCATCGGGCGCGGTCAACACCTCGTAGCCCGCGTCGCGCAGCGTCCTTGCGGCAAGGTCGCGCACTTCAGGCTCGTCTTCGACGAGGAGGATGACAGGAGCCGACGAGTCATCGTCGACGAATATGATGGTCGTGGTCTCCGCACCGGCCTTGGTCGCATCTCCGGCACCGTCCTTTGCCGGCGCGGGCTCGTCGAGGCCTCCCTCCAAGGCCGGGACAGATTCGTCTGCCTCGAATCCACCGAGAGGCAAGAGGATCTCGTACGTGGTGCCTCCCCCCGCGGGACACGAGGCCGTTATGTCGCCGTTGCTCTGCTTGACGATGCCGTACACCGTGGCAAGACCGAGCCCGGCGCCGTGGGCCTGCGACCTGGTGGTGAAGAACGGCTCGAACAGGTGCTGCAGAGTCTCCTCGTCGAAGCCTGGGCTTGTGTCGCCGACCCGCACCCTCCACGCGTCGCCCGCCACGTCGGTGTCGATGGTCAGTGTGCCGGAGTGCGACATGGCATCACGCGCGTTCACGGCGAGGTTCATGAAGACCTGGGTGAGTTGGTCGGGGTCGGCAAGCACGATGGCGTCTGCCGCTGCGGGTCGTATGACCACGTCGATGTTCTCGCCGAGGGCGCGCTCGAGGAGCGGCGCGACGTCTTCGACCAGCCTGTCGGCGAGGATGCGCCGTACGTCTCGTGGCTGCCGGCGTGAGAATGCGAGGATCTGCGACGTCAGCGCCTGGGCCTTCTCGGCGGCTTTCTTCATGTGGTTGAGGTCGCGGCGGGCCGAGTCGGACAACCTGTCCTCACACATGAGGATCATCTCGCCATACCCGAGGATGACCGTGAGCAGGTTGTTGAAATCGTGGGCGATGCCGCCGGCCAAGCGGCCGATGGCCTCCATGCGCTGCGATTGCCTCAACCTCTCTTCACTCGCCTGCAGCGCGGCTTCGGCCCGGCGGCGTTCGGTGATGTCGCGCAGCACGAGGAGTCTTCCGACGGCCTGGTTCGGTCCCAGCTGCAGAGGTGTGTCGGCAACATCGTAGATATGGCGGGCACCGCCCACGGTCAGCGAGACCTCGAGCAGCGACTCGGCGCCGCCGCCCTCGCCGCGGGCTGTCGCGCCGGCCATCTCGGGCATGATCTCGCAGAGGGGGCGCCCGGCCAGTCTGTGACCCTGCAGGTCGAGCGCTTCTCCGGCCGACCGATTGGCCCA
>JAKAHF010000324.1 GCA_021815245.1 Actinomycetes bacterium | reverse complement strand
ACCGCTTCCTGTCCGAGTACCTGGGCACGTCGGCCGTCGCGTCTCTGTTCACCGGAGTGCACTGGGATGTCTTCGAGGAGATTGCGCTGTCGATGCCGCTCATGGCCGGTGCGGTCGAGACCGTGGTCGCCCTGCGCGCGGCCGGGTACCGGGTGGGCATAGTGACCGACAGCTTCCACGTTGCGGCCGAGACCGTGCGCCGGCGTGTCTTTGCCGATTTCTGCGTCGCGAATGTGATGCACTTCGAGAAACGCCTGGCGACCGGGCAGATCAAACCATCACCGCTCACGCGTCTGCCGGGCGGGTGTAGCGAGCATCAACACTGCAAGTCGAACGTGGTGCACCATCTGCGCCGGGCCGCAAGCCCGAGCATGCAGTATGTTGTCGCGGTGGGCGACGGAGAGAACGACGTGTGCATGCTGCGGAGCGCCGATCTCTCAGTGGCATTCAATCCCAAGTCGCCTCTGGTCGAGGAGGCCGGGATGCATACCGTGTGCGACTCGCTGCGGGATGTCCTCGATCTGCTTCCTCCGGTCGATGCCGCTCCCACATCGGCGGTCGATGCGCTCTCGATACACCGCAACGAGTTCTAGAGGGGCAAGAGGGGATCGTCCTGGCCCCAGCGGTGAGCCTGCTCCGACACGAGGGCCGGCAGCGACCGCAGGTCGCGGAACTTCTGCCGTATCCACGTAGCGTCGTTGCCGGCCCCGTCGAGGACGGAGGATAGGTAGTCGACCATCCGTTCCGAGCCGAGCCGGTAGGCATAGGGAGAGATCTCGTCGAGGGTGCGGGCGATGTGGTCGCGCAGGGGCAGGTGAAAACCGCTCTTTGGATCGATGTACATGGCCGCGAGTCCGAAGCGGCAGGCTGTGAAGCGATTGTAGCTGTAGACGAGGTAGTCATCCTCAGTCGGGGCACCCACCTTGCCGTCGAGAATGTAGCTCGACAGGGCCTGGATATAGGCGGCGAGCACCGCCGCCCGCTCCACAGTCAGGGGAGTGTCGCAGACCCTGATCTCGATGGTCCCGAACTCGGGCTTGGGTCGGATATCCCAGTAGAAGTCTTTCATGCTCCTGACGATCTGAAGGGCGGCCATCTTCTCGAAGTAGTCGGAGAATTCCGACCATGTGAGTAGACACGGAGCTCTTCCCGACAGGGGAAAGACCAGCACCGAGCTGAGGCGCGAGCAGTCGAAGAGGGTCTCGGTGCCTTCGCTGAACGGGGAGCTCGCCGCGAGCGCGATGAAGTGAGGCACGTAACGCGAAAGCGTGTGAAGCAGACGGAGAGCCTGATCGCCGCTGGAGCAGCCGACGTGGACGTGCTGTCCGAAGACGGTGAACTGCTTGGCCAGGTAGCCATAGAGCTCCGACACCTTTCGGAAGCGGGGCGATTCGTAGATGCTCCTATCGGGCCAGTGCTGGAACGGGTGTGCTCCTCCTCCCGAGATGGCCACGTTGAGGGCGCCGGCGGCTTTGCTGAGGTCTTTGCGGATCTGCCGCAGTTCCGTGGCAAGGGAGTCGAAGCCCGCATGGATCCCGGTGCTCACTTCGAGCATGCTCTCTGTGATCTCGGGCTTCACATCGCCGGCGTGCGTGCGCCGCGAGAGGTAGTGGATCATGTCGGGAGAGCCGCGAGACAGATCGAAGTTCTCGGCCGAGAGCAGCTGGAGCTCCAGTTCGACCCCCAGGCTCAACGCCTTCGATTCCTTGAACGGTCCTAGCGCCATCGCTCGTTCAATCCCGGTGAGATTCCTTGGCGCCGCCCAGGGCGACGCTGGTCAGAATGGGTCCGACGATCTCCAGCACCACGACCGCGGAGAGGATCGTCAGGCTGAGATCCGAAGGCAGGGCGGGGTAGATGCCGGTGACGTCCTGCACCATCACGATCGCCAGGCCCGACATGGGGGCCAATCCCAGTCCCAACATGGAGCCCTTTCGAAGCGTGATGCCTGCCGGCACGGCCGTCGCGAACGAGGCTGCGCATTTTGCCACGAGTCGCGCGAGGATGAACGCGGTGGCCGGAATGGCGGCCCGGCTGACGATACTCGGATTGAGGCTCGCCCCGATCAGGGCGAACAGTATCACCGCCGTCATCGACGAGATGGTCGCGAGATCGGGGGGGAGGACTCGCAGCCAGGGGACCCAGCGCCGAGCCATCGATCCAAAGAGCAGGAGCGAGAGAAGCGGCGACAGCACGAAAGCCTTCGCGCCCGCGATGACAATGAGTATGAGTCCCAGCACGATAAGCAGGATCGAGCTCCTGTGCGAGCGGAAGTTGCGGGGGATGAGGCGGGCGACGAGTGCCGCCACCACCGCTATCAGCAGGGCGCCCGCCATGAGGTAGATAGGGTGCAGAACGGCAACGGCGGGTGATTGCTCGTACTCGAGATGGAGCCATGAGATCCATACCGACACCGCGATCACCGCATAGGCACTGTTCAGGGCCGTCAGCACCCGCAGGCGCTCGGTCACCTGTCCCTGGGCCCTCAATTCGCGGGTCAGTTGCACCACGATCGCCGGCGAGGTCGACATGCCGATCGCCGCGGCTCCGGCGCAGTAGATGTTCGATACGCCGGCCAGCCGCAGGGCCCCATATACGGCGGCGAAGGTCAGACCGGCTTCGAGCACGCTGGTCGCCAGCAGCCATGGGTTGCGTCTGAGCCACGTCATGTCGAGGGCATGTCCCAGCTCGAAGAGGAGTAGACCCAGCGCGACATCGACAAGGACTCTCAGATCGTAGGTGGTGGCCCAGTGCATCAGACCCGTGCCGTATGGACCCAGGGCGATGCCTGCCGCTACGTATCCGAGGATGCGCGGCATCTTGACGAACCGAGCGAGTTCGCCGAGTACGACCGCCACCAACACCAGGAGGGCGAACCATCCCAATTGGTCAAGGCGCGGTACTGAATCGGGCATGAAGCCAGGCAGGGAGTGATCTCCTTTCCGGCTGGGTCAGAGAGAGACTACAACACGGTGTGGCCGCTGCTTGTCTCGCTCTTTGAGAGCGGCTCGTCCACCGATAATGGTATCAGTCATGGCGTGATCGACAAAAGAGCGACCCTCCAAAGCCCGCGAAAAGACGAAGACGTTCAAACGACCGCCAAGCGCTCCACGGCTCGGCGGTCGTTCTTCGCGTCAGACCGGCACGCAGGCTACGGTGTGGTGCGCGCCTTGAGCGCCGCTTTCAGATCTTCCATCGTGTCGGCCGCCGCCGGGTCGACAAACGTCGCGTCTTTGCCTGATTCAAAGCTGGGATGCGCGGGCAGGAAGATCTTTTTCGGCCGGCCCTCACCAGATGAGCCTCTCAACTCGAAACCATCGATGATGCCTGTCGCGCCATTGAAGAAGAAGTTCTCGATCTTGCCCAACTCGCTGCCGCCGGTCGTCTGGAGAGAGCTGCCCTGGAGCACGAACCCGCGTGCCAGAACCTCGTCGATCGCCGCGTTCGCCGAGGCCTTGACGACGCTGGTCTCGGCATCGATGATGACCGCGTCGCGTCCGGCCACGAGGATTGCCGACCAGGGCACGACGCGGGGGCTGCCGAGCAGCTTCTCGCCCACCACGATGCCGAGGACGTGCGTCCCCTTTCGATCTACGACCAGATCCTCCACCCGGCCCACCTTGGTGCCGGTGTCCCTGCTGTATACAGGCAACTTGATGATGTCTCTGCCTCTGATCATCTTCTGACTCCTTTGGCCGTAGGGTTGAAAACGGCTATCTGAGCGTCAAAACAAGCACTACGACGATGATCACGACGACGATGATCGTCGCCAACCAGGGCCACAGAGCCTGCTTCTTACCTTTTGCGCGTGGCATGGACACCTCCTCTACGATGATGAACTATGCTGACTCGCTCGACTCGTCACTCGTTGCAGGTTCTTGCTTGAGCTTCGCCGGGACGTACTGCCGCGCAAACCTGCCGCGTGACGCGAGGCGCGGCATGATCCTCGGCTGCCAATCCTGCCTGAAGCGAGTCGCTATTCGCGCCATCGTCTCGTCGGCTCCGGCCAGCCGTGACGAGACGGCGTCGACCCACTGGTGGTGCTGATCGGCGGGTATCTCGACGACCGGGCACCCAACGCGTGTGGCCAGCGATTCCACACTCCCCATCGCATCGCGCATTCTCCGGGGCAGAGAGAGA